>JALONZ010000327.1 GCA_025454675.1 Anaerolineae bacterium
AAGTAAGTATCACGAATCGAGAAGGGCAGGCGGCTATCATCGCCAAAAATCGTAAGGGGGAATTAGTCGGGGTAGGCGAAAAAGGGACTATTTTGGGCGAAGAAACGACCATAACCCGCACACCTGCTCTGATTGAATTGCTCCAAAATAGTGATTTAGAGACGCTCATCCCTTATCAAGATGGGTCAACACAAATTATCAATGACCCGCCGTATGAATGGACATGCACCAACGGACCCGCCAATAACTTGCCACGCGGTAATTATTATCATGATATTGCACCCGATGGGCGGGCGAGTTTGCATCTCAAACGCCTGAATGGGGCAATATCGAATGGGTATACACGCTGTTCACAAACCTTTCCAAATGGCGGATTAGATGTGACCCAATATAACTATTTGTCACTTCAAGCGGTGTTATATATCAATTATCAGTCATTAGAGGGCTGTGGTGTTGAGGCGAGTGAATGCCCATTGATGTTATATATTGATTATACCGATGTGAATGGGGTGAGTGGGCGACGCTGGTTTCATGGGGTATATGTCAAGCCACTCGCATCCAGTTCGCCTTGGAAACGCCTTTGTGATGATTGTTTGCAAGAACACATCCTGATTTATGAGAAAACATGGTACATTTATAACAGTGGTAACTGGCTCAATTTATTCGTAGCAGACCGTCGCCCCGCAAAAATTAATGCCATTTCGTTTTATGCAGAAGGTCATGAATATGATGTTTTTGTGGATGAAGTGGCAATTTTAGCGCGTTCAAATGGCGCGGAACAACCCTAATTAGGTGATAATGTGATTAGTGAAGAAACAATCAATAACATCTTTACGCTCGCATCAGGTTATATGGGCTTGGTGGTTGGGGCGTTTTGGCTTGGAAGTGTGATATGGACATTCAAAGACATCCGCTCTCGCTCACGCGATTTTGTGGTGCGTTTATTCGCAGTTGGCTTAGTGGCGCTCCTCACCTTACCCGGATTCATTTTGTATTTATTTGTCCGTCCCAAAGAAACCCTCGCAGAAGCCTATGAGCGGTCTCTTGAAGAAGAAGCATTACTCCAAAATATTGAGGAAAAGCCGACTTGCCCGGGTTGTAGTCGGCGTGTCGAAACCACATGGCAAGCCTGCCCCAGTTGTCATACTCGCCTGAAAAAAGCCTGTACAAACTGTGGTCAGCTATTGGAACTCTCGTGGAAAGTTTGCCCGCATTGCACCACACTACAAACCAATTTGAATACCGATGTGCTGGCAGAATTGACTTATAAACCTCAAACCACATCGCGCAAACGCCAAACCAGCGAAACATACAATACAACGGGTTTGGAATTTATAGATGATAACGAATGATTATGGGATAGATTCACAAGTTTGTGTCCGTAAGGGCGCAACATGTTGCGCCCTTACGTAATTAACAGCTACGTTTAACTACGCATCAATGGTATGAACTTTGAGGAAATTGGTCTGGTTTGCCGCGCCACCAAATGGGACGCTGGCAATCACAATGACTGTATCACCCCGATTAGCATATCCCTCTTGAATCATGTAATGCGATACGGTATCTAACATTTCATCGGTGTTATTGAAATTGGGGATGAGGATGGGAATGACACCCCATACCAACGCCATTTGACGATAGGCGACAGGATTGGGTGTCACACACACAATTGGCGCACGCGGACGTTCACAAGCCACACGGCGGGCTGTATACCCACTTTGCGTCACAGTCACCACTGCACGCGGATTGAGTGCCTCTGAAATATAATAAGTAGCTTCGCTGATTGCATCTGAAATGGCTTCACCACTCAGATTAATTGTGTTACTCTTTGCCCAGTCTGTGCCACGATTTTGCCAAATATTTTGTTCGGCAATTGCGGCGATAGTCGCCATTGTTTCGACTGCTTCGAGTGGATATTGCCCCGATGCGCTCTCATTGCTCAACATCACCGCATCTGTACCATCTATAATCGCGTTATACACATCACTCGCTTCGGCGCGGGTGGGGCGGGGAGATGCGACCATAGAACTGAGCATTTGTGTGGCAGTAATAACAGGTTTGCTGGCTTTATTGCACAGTCTGATAATTCGTTTTTGATGATAAGGCACTTCTTCGGCGGGGGTTTCGATGCCCAAATCACCCCGTGCGACCATAATACCTTCGCATACATTGATAATTTCTTCGATATTTTCGAGGGCTTCATGTTTTTCGATTTTGGCAATCACACCCGCATCTTTGCCCAGATGACGCATCAGCCAGCGCAATTCACGAATATCATCCGCCGAGCGCACAAACGACATGGCGATATAATCCACATCTTTGGCAAGTGCAAATTCAATATCATCACGGTCTTTATCGGTGATTGCCGATAGGGTTAAATGAGCATTGGGAGCCATAACCCCTTTACGGGAACTGAGGACACCACCCAGAATCACTTCGCATACCAACCCGTTTGGTACAAGGTCAGTAATTACAAATTCCAGATTACCATCATCCAATAGCAATCGTAAACCTGGTTTTAGGTCACGCACAAATTCGGGATGGGGAAGCATGACAATGTTATTTGTGCCATCCGCATCATTCAGTGTGAGAGTGAGTTTATCCCCTTTTGCCAATGTGATGGGGGTTTTAATTGCCCCCACACGAATTTTTGGACCTTGAATATCGGCGAGGATAGCGATGACTCGTTTCTCCTCAGCCGCAATTTGACGAATTAAATCAATAGACTGTCCATGACGTTTATGGTCGCCATGTGAAAAGTTGATGCGGGCAACATCCATACCGAGTTGAATCAATCGGCGAATTTTGTCTTCATCCCAAGACGATGGTCCGATGGTGGCGACAATTTTTGTTCGTTTGGTGTGAATACGCGCTAAAACCACAACATTTCCTCCAAATTTAAATCACAACGCACATGGACATCTATGATAGCGCAAATTAGAGTTTTAGGTTAGTGAATGCTTTCAATCCTGCATAAACTGCGGCACTACCCAATTCTTCTTCAATGCGAAGGAGTTGATTGTATTTCGCAATCCGGTCGCTACGGGCAGGCGCACCTGTTTTGATTTGACCCGAATTCATGGCAACCGCTAAATCGGCGATGGTGGTATCTTCGCTTTCACCACTGCGGTGACTGGTAACGACTGTCCAGCCATGACGTTGCGAGAGTTGCGCGGCGGCGAGGGCTTCGGTTAATGAACCGATTTGATTGACTTTGAACAGCAATGAATTGGCGGCTTTTTCTTTGATGGCGCGTTGAACGCGGGTCACATTGGTCACAAGCAGGTCATCACCCACAATTTGAACACGGTCTCCGATGGCGGCGACTAATCTCGACCAATTTGCCCAGTCATTTTCGGCTAAACCGTCTTCAAGCGAAATAATGGGATAACGGCTTGCCCAATCTGCCCAAAATTCCACCATTTGTTCACCAGAGAGGACTTTACCTTCAATTTCGAGGTGATATTTGCCATCTTTATAAATTTCGGATGTGGCGGGGTCAAGTGCGATGCGGATTTGTTCACCCGGTTTATAACCCGCTTGGATAATGGCTTCCATGATGACATCGAGCGCGGCTTGATTTGAGCCTAAGCTAGGGGCGAAACCACCTTCATCACCAACGTTGGTCGAATGACCGCCTTTATGCAACACTTTTTTCAGGGTGTGATAAATTTCCGCACCCCATTGCAAGGCTTCGCTGAAGCTGGAAGCGCCGACAGGCATCACCATAAATTCTTGGAAGTCGGTGCTACCAATAGCGTGCTTGCCACCATTCATGATGTTCATCATGGGGACGGGCAACACATGGGCATGAACACCACCCAAATAAGCATACAGGGGCAAGCCAACACTGGCGGCAGACGCATGAGCCACAGCCATCGAAACACCCAAAATGGCATTCGCACCCAGTTTGCTCTTGGTAGGTGTGCCATCGAGGGCAATCATTTTGTCATCAATGGCTTTTTGGTTGAAGGCATATTCGCCTGCGAGGGCTTCAGATAAGATTTCG
>JALONZ010000328.1 GCA_025454675.1 Anaerolineae bacterium
GTCGAACCTTGCACTCATCATCCCTGCTGTTGTGTTTTATATCTCCACCGAAAAATATATTGTCACAGGTTTAACTGGCGGAGAACTTAAAGGCTAAAGTTCATGGATACAACATATAAAAACACCCATTTAACCAGCGATGAACGGGCGGCACACCTGTTATCGCTGATGACCATCGAAGAAAAAGTGGCGCAAGTGGGGGGCATTTGGGCGAGTGATGTGACCGATGACACCAAACAGGTGTTTGATAAGCAAAAAGCGCAAAAAACTGTCCCGCATGGCATTGGTCATATTTCGCGCATCGGTGGGGTGTCATTACATAAACCCCAACAAAGCGCGGAGCTGGCGAATATCATTCAAACCTATTTTGTGAACGAAACGCGCTTGGGCATCCCTGCGGTTGTGCATGAAGAAAATTGCGCGGGCTATATGGCACATGGCGCGACAACCTTCCCACAAGCCATCGGTTTAGCGGCGACATGGGAGCCAGACCTCATTCAGCAGATGACGACCATCATCCGCAAACAAATGCGTGCGGTTGGCGCTCATCATGGGCTTGCGCCTGTGTTGGATGTGGCGCGTGACCCGCGCTGGGGGCGTGTTGAAGAGACATTTGGCGAAGACCCTTTCCTTATAAGTGCGCTCGGCGTAGCCTACATCAACGGCTTGCAAAGTGATGACTGGAAGAATGGTATTTTGGCGACTGCCAAGCACTTTTTGGGATATGCCAACTCCGAAGGTGGCTTGAATTGGGCTCCCGCCCATATCACCCCGCGCATGTTGCGCGAAATTTATTTAACCCCATTCGCCGCCGCCATCAAAAATGCCAATATCGGCTCGGTGATGAATGGCTATCAAGAAATTGACGGCATCCCATGTGGCAGTTCGCGCGAATATTTGGTGGATATTTTGCGCGGGGAATTGGGCTTTACGGGGACGCTGGTCGCGGATTATTTCACCATCAATATGCTGGCAGATTATCATCATATCGCCAAAGATAAAGCAGAGGCGGCAAAATATGCGCTTCTGGCGGGGATTGATGTCGAATTGCCCGCCAATGATTGTTATGGTCAGCCGTTGATAGATGCTATTCACGCAGGTGATATTCCCATTGACCTGCTCGATGCGTGTGTGTATCGGGTCATACGGCAAAAAATCCAACTCGGTTTATTAGAAAATCCCTATGTGGATACGGGTTGCGTTGCAGAGGTGTATAACACACCCGACCAAATTGAACACTCGCGCACACTGGCTTCAAAATCGGTGGTGTTGCTCAAAAATGAAAATCATGTGTTGCCCCTATCCAAATCAATTCGCAAAATTGCGGTCATCGGACCCAGCGCGGATAATGCCCGCCTGATGCAAGCCGATTATCATTTCCCGTCTCATCTCGAAGGCGTGTCGAATATGGGCGAGAATATGGTCGCGCCCACCCCGAATAAAGAGAATAAAAATATCAATTGGGAAGCATACCGCCCGCCCACGACCACCGTGTTGGCGGGGATTCGGGGATTGGTTGGGGATAGCGTCCAAGTGACCTATGCACAAGGGTGCAGTGTGACGGGGACGAATGCCGATACATGGGATGTGGCGCTTCAAAATGCCAAAGATGCGGATGTTGCCATTGTGGTGGTTGGGGATATTTCGGGGTTGGCGTTGGGATGTAGCAGTGGTGAAGCGATAGACAGCGCCACACTCGAATTACCCGGTTTGCAAAAACAATTGGTTTTGGCGGTGGCAGAAACAGGCACGCCAACGATTGTGGTGGTGTTGAATGGTCGTCCGCTCGTCTTGACCGACATCGCCGAAAAAGTAGATGCGCTATTACTCGGATGGTTGCCCGCCCAAGAGGGGGGGAGTGCGATTGCAAGTGTGCTGTTTGGCGATGTGAATCCCGCAGGACGCTTGCCCGTCACCCTCCCGCGCCATGTGGGACAAGTTCCGATTTATTATGGACACAAGCCATCGGGCGGGCGCTCACATTGGCACGGAAATTATGCCGATATGCCCACCACGCCCCTCTATCCATTTGGTTATGGACTCAGTTATACCCAATTTGAATATAGCAATTTGCGCCTGAATAAAACACATGCCAAAGCGGATGATGTGGTGCAAGTGCAGGTATCAGTGAAAAATATCGGCAGTAGGGGGGGAGATGAGGTGGTGCAACTCTATGTGCATGACCGCGTTGCCAGCGTCACACGCCCCGTCAAGCAATTGAAGGGCTTTAAGCGGGTGTATTTGGAAGCGGGGCAAACCGCGCATCTGACCTTTGACTTAGATGTGCGCCATCTGGGATTTTATGACCGCGCCATGAACCATGTTGTGGAAGCGGGTACGATTGAGGTGATGATTGGCAAGTCATCGGATGAGATTTGCCAATCTATCACCTTTGAAATCACCGAGACGGCGTGTGTGGAACGGGTTTATGAGACACCTGTTACGGTGGACATTAGGTAATTTTGCCTGCGTGTGAAATTATGATACATGGTGGCTGACATACGCCCTGAAGGGCTAGTACAGCCATTACACTGTCCTGTTTACTAACACCGTCTGCATTTTTGTTTACCAACACCGCACGCACCCTAGCGACATATCTGGTGGACGACATACGCACTGCGTGCTAGTCGTCCATTACACAAAGCCCAGTTTGAGGGGTGTAATGGCAGACTAGAGGCTTCAGCCTCGTATGTCAGCCACCCATTTTTGATTTTTATTTTAGAAAGGTATATCAACAGCATGAAAAAAACATTTTTAATCGTTATTCTGTTATTCACCATAGGATTCACCGTGAGCGCACAAGACGAGCCAAAAATCCCACAATTGCCCACCGAAGCCGCATTCACGAGCGGGGAATATCGCAATATTTTATCGGAATGGGGCTTATCAGATGCGGAAATTCAAACGCGCATTGATGATACGTTTCAACAACTTTTTTATGGTGATGATGACACCGAGCGCGTGTATTATGAACTCGGTGATGATATGGCGTATGTTGTGGATGTCAACAACAACGACATCCGCACCGAAGGCATTTCGTATGGCATGATGATTGCCGTGCAGATGGATAAAAAAGCCGAATTTGACCGCCTGTGGAAATGGGCATACACCTATATGTACCATAAAGAGGGTCCATGGGCGGGTTATTTTTGTTGGCATACGCGCCTTGACGGGACGTGCATTGATAACAACCCCGCGTCGGATGGTGAAATTTGGTATACCACCGCATTATTTTTTGCATCGGCACGTTGGGGGGATGGGGAAGGCATTTTTGATTATAAGACACACGCCCAAACCATCTTGAATACCATGATTTATCAAGATACGGCGTTGGCAACCCCCACATTTGACCCAGAGACCAAATTGGTGGTGTTTGTGCCACAAATTGGTCAGGTGAGTACCTTCACCGACCCATCGTATCAAGCCCCGCATTATTATGAAATTTGGTCGCGCCTCGCCATACAGGATAACGAATTCTGGGTTGAAGCGACACAAGCGGCGCGTGAGCATTGGCGTGTTGCCGCCCATCCCGAAACCGGTTTGATGGCGAATTATGCCGAATTTACGGGCGAACCGCGTGAATGGGGCGATTATGGCGGGGTATATTATGCCGATGCGTGGCGGATTGGCATGATGATTGCGCTGGATTATATCTGGTTTTTGCCTGATGAATGGCATGTGGAACAGAGTAACCGCTATTTGCGCTTCTTCCATAATTTGGGCATCGGGCGCTACAATTCGCGTTTCTTGATTGACGGCACACCCGAAGGCAATCAACACCGTTCTACGGGACATATTGCCACCAACGCCGTGGCGACACTGGCATCGAATGAGCCAATCGTCTGGGATTTTATCGAAGAATTTTGGGATACGCCTGTTCCCACAGGGCAATATCGCTATTATGATGGATTGTTGTATCTGATGGCGCTGTTGCAAACCAGTGGTAATTTTAGAATTTATATGCCGTGAAGAAATCAACCTCACCCCTAAATCCCCTCTCC
>JALONZ010000329.1 GCA_025454675.1 Anaerolineae bacterium
GTGTCATCACCGCCACCAGCCCCGACTTCACCAAAAAAATTGGTGGCTTGGTCGAAGATTATGAAAATGGAAACATCTATGCAATTGATAGAATCATGGAAATCTATGAGGAAATGGGTGGTGTTGAAATCTCAGAATCAGAAATGTTGGAATCACTTGGGTTAGAATAACCCCCACCACCACCCAATGACGGGGTGTGAATGACAAAAATCATCCACACCGCCACCATCGGCTTGCCCTAGCAGTACCAACCAACAGGGCAAGCCCATTATATCAAATGGTGAATGATTAGAACATCATCCACCGCCACACCAAAAACGGGCGACATCCAACACCCTATATATGGGCAGAGCAAAGCGGGCAAGCAACTGAAACATTAAATCTCATTCAAAATTTAACCGCCCCATAGTGGGGCAGAAGGATAAACATCATGTTAGGAGTCGAAACTGTTCAAAACTTTTTAACCCCCGAAATTGGGGTAGAAAAACGCATTGTCGCCGATAACGGCGCGTATATTTACTACTGTCTCGGGCGTGTTGTATTGGTTAAGGGTGCGTCCGCCCCAACGTGGATGGACTTGACCGCCGAAAAAATCGCAAATGATGTGAACGCCAGATACCCGAATTGGCATTGGCATATTGAAACTAAGAAAATTGAGGTGGAACATTTCACTATCCCATCAATTGAAACTGTGAAGTCCCCGTCTGTGTACGGAAACTTGGCACGCAAAGCGATTGATTTGCTGGTTCGGTTTTTTGGGGGACATTCAGTCCCTCTTCAAAATGACGAGCAACGCTATTGGGCATACCATTTCTTGCGCCAATACCGAGACACCACCGCATCCGCTTTTGATGCGTGGTGTTTGCACGCCGAAGTTGACTTAGACGACATGCTCCCACCCAGTGATGATGAGCAACTCCTTTTTGCTACCGTTGGCGATATGCGCCACTACGGCAACGCCTTAGTTTGTGCAAAGGCGCTTATCGCCTCTGTTACAAAAAGTTGGGCTATGGAATTGCCCAGCAACCCCAATGAAGAGGAAGATGAGGAAGATGACAAATACTTTGGCGCATCTACCCTCGCCAAGTTACGCGAATCCAAATTGTTTGAAAATGAAGACTAACTTTATCCAACCACAGCCCCACCCGTGAGTGGGGCAGAAAGGTATCACTCACATGCCATTAGTACAAATTGACATGACCCCAGAGCAAAGGCAATCCCTAAAAGCCTTTGCGAAAAAGTTAGGCATCAAAAATGTCTCTGAGTACATCAGAGGCTTGATTCGTGCCGATATGGAAGGATATTCAATTGAGTTCCCCCCCGATGTCGAATGGGGTGGAAAACGTGTGTCTCAAAAAGAGGCACAATATAGAAGTGACAAGCAAACCCTTTTGGGGGATTTGCTTGAACGCCTGAATGAAGCCATACCCGTGCCAGTGTCTGATATGACCACCACCACCGCCAATCACCTGCAAGCCCTCATTGAAGATTTTGAGGGACGGCAGGTGTTACCAGATTTATTGATTGTGGTGAAGGAAGCCCAAACCATCTTGAATAGTGAGGGATACATTGCCCTCATGCGGTGGTTCGGCATCGTGCCGTTGGTGGATGCCAAAACGCAAACCCGCATCACCGCCAAACGCATCCTCAGCGCCGATACGGATGAATAGCATATGAGTATCCAACTTAGCCACCGTCAACTACCACCTATGATTGTGAAGTTTTTATTGCTTGCAATCAAACAAACACTGCCAATTGAAGAAGAGTCATCTGAACTAATCTTTGATAAACTATATCTAGCAATAGATATTGCGGAGAAGCTAAATCCAACACAATCGGTTTATCAAACTATCAGAGATTATTTAGATGGATTTGAAACCGTCTATGCTCTATTTGTTGACCTAAAATGTCATCCAGTTGTGGTAGACGGATTCATTATAGATATTGTCTGGGCAGAATAATCATCATTATGTGTCCTCAATCCAGAGGACACGCCACCCCACCAAAACGGCATGAGGGCATTACACCCTCATGATAGCCAGCGCCGTCCATCCGTCTCGCAAACATCGGACAGCCCCACCTACTAAAACAGATTATAACAACCATAAGGATAAAACACCATGTTATTCCAAGATATTTGTGCATTCATCGAATCAAATTTGCATACCCTAACCCCAACCCGCCCCATCATCATCCCATTGGCGCAAATCGTCATCACCATAGACGATTTTAACCACGCCTCAAATTACCAATCACTCGGTGAGATTTTGAGCGACCCCGCCAAGATGGAGTTAGTCGTTGCCGATTTAGCCCTTGTTGCTGGTGAGATGTGGAGCATCAGATAAACCATTTATCACCACAACAAAAAAAGACCCTCGCGCAGGGTCTTTTTATATTCCATTTTACACGGGGTTCACACGCCCATTCCCCCCAAACCCATTAATCGCCCCCAACACATCCAACGTTTCACCCCGCTTATCCGCAACAATTTTATCAATCGCCTCATCATCCCACCCAAACACAGGCGCGAGCAACCGCAAATACTCGCGCTTACTCACATCATCGCGCACCTGTCTGGCATTGGCGACCACATCATTATCGTTCCGCACCTCTGCATTCGCCCACCGCACAACGATTGTACCCAAATCAGGCGCGACATTTGCCCGTCCGTATGCCTGCGATACCATCCCCGCCAATTCCACCGCCCACATCCACGCCTCGCCCAACCGCACCTGTGCCTTTTTGACCTTAGCCACCAGCCCGATTTCGCGCTGTTTCAGCGATTCCCCGCTTGACGCATCCGACCCCATCCGCGCCAACGGTGTACGGGTTATTGCCGATATTTGCCCAATGATAAAATCGGCTTGCTCAATATATTGCACCAGAGGGGTAGCATTCAGTTCTTTCACATCCACATTTTTATCATTGCTCAACCCGATAGGATTCCCGTCCGCATCGCGCTCCAACACCTCAATCCACATACCGGGCGTAACCCCCGTAGGCGCAGGGAAGCCGATAGCCACCCGAATCCCAAACGCAGATAACTCACTGGTCATCGTCATAGATACCAGTGTCCGATTGAGCGAATCCTGCAACCCCAATATCGGCGCAATTTCGCTAATCCCCCGCGCCAAATTCGCCCGCCCATTATGCCGAAAATGCACCAGTGGCACATAACCCACCGCCCACTCAGATTCTTCAATCAATTCCCATGTATCAAACCAATATTTATACACCATATCAGGCAGATACAAATTACACCTTTGGCGAGGCATGACCACCCGTTTATTATTTTCATCAATCGTATCATACACCGCCCACCAAACTTTCAGCGCGGCAATGATGAGCGTATTGGACGGGTCATAAATCGGCACAACCCCAACCTCGCCATCCCATGCCAGCTCATGCGACAGCTTCGGCATATTATCCACATCATCATACCCCACCATCACAAATGTATCGCCATCGCGGATGACCGCCTCATGCACATCCATTTGCAACGATTCGATGCTATTCCATGCCAACATCGCGCCCACCCAATCGGATGCTTTTTCGCTTTGCACCGACCCAATCACCAAGCGGTCTGCGATGGTTTGCACCACCATGTTGCAATAATTGATGTTGAACTCCGTATCATCCCCCCCGCTAATCCGCAACATTTCCTTCATCCGACTGCTCAAGTTCCCTCGATGATTACCCTCTGCATAATCCCGATACAGCTTAACCCGTTTGCCCCATGTGGTGATGTCACTCTCCCATGTGGCACTCAATCCCAACCGACTCGCAATCTCGCTAAAAGACAATTTTGACTCCTACGCTCAACGTCCCAACTTTGCTATCCATCATCCCCCACGCCCCCGCCGTTGCATCTACTTGGTCATCATGCACCCCATTCGGGAATGTGACCATCTCATCAACATAAACATCCGTCCACACACTATCAATGACCTTAATCACCCCCACCGAAAACTTAGCCGATATACAGGAAAAAGACCGTT
>JALONZ010000330.1 GCA_025454675.1 Anaerolineae bacterium
GTGTTATCGGGATAGGGCAAAAATTCGGCGGCGGCGACAATCGCGGTCGGTGTTTCGGATTGGGCTTCCATCACCCGTTCCAATTCAATATCAAATAATTCGACAGTGGGCGTAAACCGCCTGCGAAATTGCGAGGCATACATCCCCACCCCGCCCCCTGCTTCTAAGACATAGGCGTTTTGCAGAGTTGTCCATTTGGCAATCATTTGCAAACGGCGCTCTTGCCCTGCCCGCCAAACGTAACTCGGTTCACCGCGCAAAGCGGCTAATGCTGAAGGGTCGTGACTCATGTTATGGTCTCATATTCCGTGCAGAAACCGCTAATTTGGTATGATTGACCTGTTTTTGAATTTTATCGGGATGGGTCATCATACGAGTAACTTCTAAAGGGATGGTTATGGTAATCACCGTTCCTTTGCCGACAACCGATTTTAGATTCAGCGTGCCATTGAGCAATTCCGCGCGTTCTTTCATGTTGACCATGCCAAAACTCCCGCGACTATCATAATTGGCATTCACCGCGTCCGAATCGAAGCCTTTGCCATTATCCGCAATTTTAATGATGATTTCGTCATTGTGTACCCCGCCTTGCACGGTAATGAGTGATGCTTCGGCATATTTACGGGCGTTATTGGTGGCTTCTTCTATCAAATAAAACAATGCGCCTGCTTTGCCCTCATCCAAAATTTCTTCAATTTGCGGGTTCATCTTCACCGTCATATTTTGGTCAAAGGTCTTTTTCATCTTCTCTGCCAATTCTTCAAGCGCGGCGATTAGCCCCTTGCTTTCGAGTGCTAATGGACGCAATTTGAACAACACATGCCGAATTTCTTCTACGGCGCGGAGTGTGATTTGTTCAATTTCGTGTAATTCTGCGGGGACTTCCTGCGGGGTTTTTTCAAACATACGCTGGGCAATCCGTAGGCGCATCGCTACTGCCGATACGGTTTGTGTGGGGACATCATGCAAGTCGCGCACCAACGCCTTACGCGCATCTTCTTCCATCTCCATAATGCGTTCTTTTTCGTTCAATAAGTTGTTATACAGAGTAGCATTTTGAAGTGCGATGGTAATTTGCACCCCAACCGCATTCATGGTATCAATTTGGTCTTGGGCAAACGCATTTTCTTGGGTGCTGGCAACAATCATCACCCCAAAATTATCATATCGCGCCCGTAATGGGATGCACACCACTGAGCGCATCACATTGAATACCCCAATCGGTTTAAGTGATGGGTCACGGTATACCTCTTTATTCAAAATGACGGCTTCGGCTTCGGTTAGGGCTTTATGCAAAATGCCTTCGTCGGCAAATGTGGGCTTAAATGATAATTCTTCGGCTTGGGTAAATCCGCGTGAATGCGAGACATATAACCGTTCTCGCTCATCATATAATAGAATCATCGCCACTGTGCGTTGATGCGCTTGTGGGATGGACATCTTTAAACCAATTTCTAAGCCCGCCTCTAATACCTTGCGAAAATTCAGCGTCCCGCCCAAAATATTGGTCAATTCGGTGAGCGCCTTGCCACGTTCACGCATTTCACGAACTTGTTGGTCGCGTTCTTTTGCCAATTTACGCAAATTGCGCTGTTCATTGCTCCCCAATCCATCCTGCATATACATCCACACCCCCACCCCCGTGATTAAAATCGTGGCAAGGGTGAGTGGCAACACATATGGGGTAAAATCAACTTGTTGGCTGGTTTGCCCCGCCAAATAAATCATTGCACCAAGACCCGCCGCCACAATGCCCAGCGCATTAATCCCACCAAGCATAATTCCCAGTCGCAACAACCCTGTGATGGCTAAATACACCACAATTTCAATCCATATCAAGGGTTGGGCATTCGATACCACCACAAATAAACCCGCCAACACAAAATCTACCGCAACAAGGGCATATATCATAAACGGGCGAATGGAACGAATTAGGGTGATACCCGATAATAATGCAATCAAACCCAAGCCAATCGCACAAGCAATCAACACATCGTTAAAGGCTTCAGATGGAAAAACAAGGGTTGGGGTTTCTTGCGTGCGCTGGATGACCGTAATCAAACCTGCGCCAATGACAAATAATGCGCGTAAACCGATGATTGTCCAGTCGCGCCAATGTGCTTCGGGTTGAGATGATGTTGTTTGGCTCATACACAATTTGCCTCAATTGATTTTGGTATATATATAGTGATACCATGCTTATCAATTTCTGACAATATCAAAACAAACCGAACAGATTTATAACCAACAGGCTCACACCCCATAAAATTGGGCATAATAACAAAATGAGGGGTATTGAGCGGGTGTTGAACATCCGCGTGTAATGATATAATTCAGTTAAGGGGTGAACTGGGTGGTCGCGGTGGCACTCGTTTGTCACTGAGGAAAGTCCGCTCTCTATAGGGCATGGTGCCAGCTAACGGCTGGGCAGAGTAATCTGACGGAAAGCGCAACAGAGAACAAAGCACCATCACAACTGTGCATGGTAAGGGTGAAACGGTGGTGTAAGAGACCACCAGCATCGCTAGTAATAGCGGTGGCTAGGCAAGCCCCACCCAGAGCAAGGCAAAACAGATGAATTGGGATTGCCCGTCCCGCAAAAAACATCGGGTATGCCGCATGATGCGGTCAGCGATGACCGTACCAGATAGATGACCATCGCTCCCGCGTGGAGTACAAAAAGCGGCTTATAGGTTCGCCCCTGCCCAAATGCCCCGTGAATTCGGGGCATTTGGCGTTTATTTTGATGATGATTATCACCTATCCCATTCCCAAAACATTGTTAAAATTGTCACAAAGGATTCAGACATCACACTCTTGGAGGGTGAAATATGGAAATTGCAATTGTTTTAGGGGTAACGGCGGGGGTCATTATCTTATTTATCAGCGATAAAGTTCGCGTGGATATTGTGGCACTAGGCGGGTTAATTACCCTTTTGGTGACAGGTATCCTTACCACAGGCGAAGCACTATCTGGTTTTTCCAGCACCAGTTTGATGAGTATCGCGTTTTTATTCGTGGTCGGCGAAGCCGTATTCCGTAGCGGGTTAGCAGATAACATCGCCGAGCGGATTTTTGTCTTTGCAGGTCAACAAGAACAACGGATGTTGTTGGTCTTATGTGCTTCGGTTGCCATTTTATCGGCATTTGTCAGCTCGACAGGATCATGGGTACACCACCCAATCTGATTGTGAGCGAAGCCCTTGCCGATGCAGGTTATGCACCGTTCACATTTTTCAGTTTTACACCCATCGGTTTGGCATTAGGAATTGTTGGTATCATCTTCTTGATTACGGTTCTATATCGGTTATTGCCCGATAGGTCACAAGAATCAAGCATCCAAACCGCCCCTACCCCCACCGAATTATTCGACCTCTATAACCTGCAAAATGCGTTATACCGCGTTAAGGTCAATCAAGATTCGCCCGCCAATCATCAGACACTGGAACAGATGAATATTCGGCGTGAATACACCGTGAATATTGTCTCCATCGTACACTCTAGCAATAATAATCATTCACGGCGCGAACATAGCATTCACCCCATTTTTAACCCACGCCCTGATGCCGAATTGTTATATGATGATGTGTTGGTATTGCAGGGTGATAACCAAGCCGTTAAAAATGTCTGTGACCGTTGGGGCTTCACCATCTTAGACGACGAAAAAGTAAAAACCAGTGATTTTATAACCCCTCAAGCAGGCATTGCCGAAATGCTCCTGCGCCCACGCTCCACATTTTTAGATAAAACCCTCACAGAATTGGAATTTAAGCAATATCATGTTACTGTGTTGGGTGTGCGCCGTGCAGGGAATGACGAGTTCATCAGCACGCGCGATGTTCGCCTCAAATTTGGCGATATGCTCCTGATTTATGGGCGCTGGGGCGATATTTTTGCGCTCAAACAACGCCGCCGTGATTTGGTGGTGATGGGCGAACCCGAAGCCGAGCGATTTGGCGCGTTCCAACGCCGTTCTCATGCCCCCATCACCCTCGCCATCATGTTTGGGATGATTGTCCTGACGGCGCTAAATATTTTGCCGTTGGTGACAGCCAGTATGGTGGCAGTGTTGGCGCTCATCCTCACCCGTTGCGTGACGATGGAAGAGGCATATGGCTCACTCGATATGAAAAGCATCATGCTCATCGCATGTATGATTCCATTTGGGGTGGCGCTGGAAAAAGTGGGCATCGCCGAATCTATCGCGGTTTGGGGGACAACTACATTAGGCGAATTTGGTCCCTTAGCAGTCATGGCGGGCTTATTCATCCTCACATCCGTATTTACACAATTATTATCCAATACCGTCACATCAGTTTTGGTCGCGCCAATTGCGATTGCCAGCGCACAACAACTAGGTATAGACCCTCATGCCTTTTTGATGACTGTCGGTATTGCCGCAACAATGGCATTTGCCACCCCCATCGGCACACCTGTTAATATGTTGGTGATGAGCCCTGGTAATTATCGCTTCACTGATTACACACGGATTGGGGTGATGCTGATTATCATGAGTTTCATCATCTGTATGATTCTACTCCCCATTTTGTTCCCATTCTGATATAACAAAAACACCCCGTGATGGGGTGTTTTTGATTCTCATTATTTCTCGTTAATGATGCTAAAGACCATCGGGCGACGTTTTGTCTCGTTATACAATAACCGACTCAGGCTATCTTGCAATTTTTCGCGCCTACGTCCATTTTTATTATTCGGGTTGGTCATCACATCTTGAATCGTGTTGCGGATTTGTTCCAGAAGAGAATCCGCATCGCGCAAATAAGTGAACCCGCGCGAGATAATTTCGGGTTGCCCCAAAATTTTGCCCGTGCGCCCATCCACATTCACCGACACAATCATAAACCCGTCTTGTGCCAATACTTCGCGGTCACGAATCACCGCCCGCCCCACATCACCAACACCACTACCATCCACAAACACATATCCACCGGGTACGCGCTCGCCCACTTTAACACCATACTTATCCATCTCAATCACCGTGCCATTTTCCACGACAAACGCACGATTACGGTCTACACCACTGGCAACCGCAAGTTGGGCATGTTCATATAAGTGACGCAATTCGCCGTGTGTTGGCAAAAAGTATTTCGGTTTGACCAAATTAAGGAGTAATTTCATCTCGTCTTGTGAGGCATGACCCGACACATGCACTTTTTCGATGGGGTCATAAATCACATTCGCGCCCAAACGGAACAAGCGGTTGATGGTGCGATACACAAATTCTTCGTTGCCCGGAATCGGGTGCGAAGACAAAATAATCGTATCGCCCGGTTTTACTTCCAGTTGACGATGTTCGCCATTTGCCACTTTCGTGAGTGCGGCGGTGGGTTCACCTTGTGCGCCTGTGAGCATAATCACAATTTGGTTATCGGATGTGCTATGAATTTTGCTCACATCAAGGAGCATACTATCTGGCAAATTCAAAATGCCCAAGCGCCGCGCCATTTTGACATTTTCGGTCATGCTATGTCCCGCAATTGCCACTTTGCGCCCATATCGCTCGGCGGCATTGACCACTTGTTGCACCCGTGAGATGAGCGAGGCAAAAGTCGCTACAAAAATCCGACCTTTTGCCTTCTTAAACACACGGTCAAACGCATCATCAATGACGGTTTCCGATGGTGTCCAACCGGGTTTATCGGCATTGGTGCTTTCTGCCATCAGCAGTGTCACCCCTTCATTGGCAAATTGCGCCAGACGTGCATAATCGGGTTTTTTGCCATCCACAGGGTTATTATCAAACTTATAATCCCCACTATAGACAATCAGCCCATACGGGGTATAAATGCCAAATCCCACACAGTCGGGGATGCTGTGGCACATATGAAAACTTTCCAGTGTAAACGGACCGACCTTCAATTTATCGCCTGCCGTAAAGATATTGATTTTGGTCTTATCCAAAGCACGCCGTTCTTTTAGGCGCACTTCCAACAAGCCTGCCGTGAGTGGTGTGGCATAAATGGGGGTGTTCGGGAAGGCTTCCACCACATGCGATACCGCACCGATGTGGTCTTCATGCCCATGTGTATATACAATCGCATGAATTTTGAGGTCTTTGCGTTCTTGCAAATACCGAAAATCCGGGATGATATAATCCACACCGTGCATATCATTTGCAGGGAACATGATGCCTGTATCAATAATAAAAGCATCATTCCCCATTTCAAAGACGGTCATATTTTTGCCAATTTCACCCAGACCGCCTATCGGGATAATTCTTAGTTTTGATTTTGCCATACGCAAACAGGACTCTGCACCTCTGAATAGGTGCCGAGTCATTCCATCCTTTCAATGAAAATAAACAACGAAACAAACTACCAACGCAATCAGAAACTCAATCTTGTGTTCACAGTACAATCAAACGCTCCTGATGAGCGAGAATAGACAATTTTTGGGCAATGAGGGCATATTTGCGACAATATTCCAGAAAAACCATTTACCAAAGGGAATATTCCTATTGCTATAGCTAACAATAATGCAAAAAAGTGAAATTGTCAAAAGATTGGATAGTGTATCTAATTTAGTTGGGCTTTAAGGGCGCAACATGTTGCGCCCTTAAAGAGACTCGTAGTTATTTGTTTTGTTAGAGGTTCCTGTTTTTAGACATATGGGTGCTTATGCTTGAATATAGCGGTGGCATAAGGCTTCATGCACGCGATTCGTCACACGCAACACCGCATCGGGGTTATATTCACCGACCACCCCACCCTCTTCTTGATAGGTATTGACCAAAATACGCCCCCAGTTGCCCGTACTCCGCAATTTATAATCGTGGATATATTGCTCAACCACTTGGGCAGATACCCCACTCGGCGGATTCAACATACGTTGCAGGCTAAAATACACATCATCAATTTCACGCGGGGAAATATGCGCCATATCGCTCAGGTGCTTGTGCATATACACCCGCCATATCGCTCAGGTGCTTGTGCATATACACCCGCTTCATCTCATAAAATTCAGATAGGCTCATGCTTGTCCCCGCCGCTGTCTTGAGTACGAGGTCACTACACACACGGTCAGATTCATCATGTTGTGCCATAAATAAGTCATGGTCAAGCGGACCCAGCATTGCCCATAATTCTTTATTATCCATCATCGCACTCAAATCTGTGCCATGTTTATGATAATAATTTTCCAGCAAAGCGTGGGAGTATTCAAAATCGGTCAATACGGCGGCTTGGCGCGATGCGCTGATATTGACAGGCATCCCTGTAGATTCGAGCGTGCAAATGCGCTTATTACTCCCCAAATCAGGGCGCAACCGTCCTATCAGGCTGTGCATCGCAGAGGTGGGTATACCGTGCGTATTAGAATAAAGCAATGCCCGCGCCATCGCATTGGCTTTTTCAGATTTTAATAAGCCCGCATAGCGTTCCAAATCCCCATCTATCAGATGTGGGCTGAGTGGC
>JALONZ010000331.1 GCA_025454675.1 Anaerolineae bacterium
GCGCTCATCACCACGATAACCGATGGTGGGTTGTTTGGATAAAAATTTGAGGTAGGCGCGGACGGGCGCGAGGCGTGCCATGATGGATGATGGTTTTAACCATTTGGTGTGTTGGAGATAAAAGATATACGATTGGATGAGTTCGGATGTGGGGAGTTGGTCGCCCGCGAAGGCGTTCCACATGGCGAGGGATGTTTGATATGACTCTAGGGTGTTGCCTGTGTTGGATGAGGCGCGGGTGGCAACGTGGCGATAGAGTTCGGCGGCGGCGGCGGCTGGGTTGAAGTATTGCGTCCAGAGGGGGAGGTGGGTGGAATTGGGGGCTTGCATAATATGAGCGTTAGGGTGTATATTTGATGGTAACATATAGGTGTGTCCTCTCTGATTGATTACCTAAGTAAGATTGTATGTTTTGCCAGAGGGACAACCTGCCCCCAAAATCCGTGAGTGGGTATCCTAACCCCACTGCCTGCTTGCGGGCAAAGGCGCTTCTGTTGACGCAGAGGCGCTTTTGTTTTCCATCTGACTTGTATATATTGTACCATATTTTTACGTATTGCGCCACCAATTTCTTGACAAATAAAAGAATTGGGGGTATTGTTGATTGCAATGGCTTATGTGATTTAAGCCAACGGATTATTAATCAATGGGAGGTATTATGTGAGTGACGAACAACCGATTGAAGGTGAAATGATTGTCATCAATTTTCGTGAGGCGTATGCCCGAAAAGAAAAAAAAGCGGGGCGGCGAATATCGAAAAAGGTGGCGGCGAAGCAAGTTGGGATGTCTTATTTCTCTTTTACCAGCTTGATGCGCGGTGATTATCGGACTGTCAATTTAGATAATTTGCTAAAGGTGATGGTGTGGTTGGACACAAACGATTTTAATGATATGTTTGAGAGGCGCAAAATAGGCGATGGCACGCAAGCGGAATAAAAAAAGCAATCCATTGGTGGGGTGTTTGTTGATTATCCTCTTTGGTGTGATTGGTGTGTGGGCGGTGTGGTTTGCGCCACGAAATCCCCGTGTGCCATCTACACAGCGTGTTGTTTTATCCCCTACCCCGACATTGGACATATTGGTTTATGATGCGGTGTTGTATGCAAAAAGCGATGTGGTTGTGCGCGGATGCCCTGCAATGACGTGCGTGGATGTTGGTTTGATTGGCGCGGGGGATGCGGTGACGGTTACGGGTATGACGGATGGTGAGGTTGTGGTGACGGGTTATGATGTGTGGTTTGTGGTGGAACATGATGGCGGCGTTGGGTATGTGTACCAGACATTGCTAACTAATCAGACTGAAGCCTCTGCTACCCCTGCCCCAACGAATACTAGCCCGGTATCTATTGCGACTCCGATGGTTTGCCCAAACAATTGCGCCGAAGCGCGGTCGTTGGGATGGAGCGCGGAAATGGCGGGGCAATGCGACAATTTAGACCGTGATAATGACGGGGTGGCTTGCTACGGCGATTAGGATTTTGATTTGCGAGGGGAAAAGAAAAACCCGCTAATCGAAAGCGGGTATGCACCTTAAAAATTGAAAAAGTTGAACGGACTAGAATTCGTACAAACCGAGTCCATAACGGGTTAAAATTTTGGGCGTTAAGGGACTTGAACCCCTGACCTCACGTAAGGGGTTTGGGATTTGTAAAAAATGAAGCCCTAAAAAATGGCTCATGATGACACCCGTTTTAATGGAAATTGGATGATGTTATCTGGTTGCTTCTGTGGCTCTGGTGTTGCAATGGATTTTTGTTTGAGAGACTCTAAGGCGCGGACTTCATCGCGGGGAATGTAGTATTTAACCACGATGTCCACTGTATCGCCTAACGCGGTTGCAATGACACCTACGCCTACCCCATCATCGCTTAACTCCCATGCTTTGGCGTGGCGAAGCGAATGTGTCTGGCGGGGTTTGACTCCAACCTTAATGCACAAACGGCGCACCATTTGACCCGCCGCCTCTGGGCTAAAACGGCGCGGTCCCGACTGGAATACAAAATCGGTTGGGGCTTTGCGGACGGCTAACCATCTTCGGAGCGCGATTGCGGTTGCATCCCCAAACGCAACGGTACGTGATATGTCCCCCTTTTCAGTTACGGTCGCGGTATTGGTCTCAAAATCAATATCCCCAATACGTAAGCCTGCCACCCCTCTAGCACGACACGCGGTATCTGCCACAAATTTTATAAACGCATCCTCGCGGGGTAGCCATTTGGTGTACTCCAAGATAGTGATTAAATCATCCTTCGGCATGGCTTTGGATTTTGGCACTAGGGTGGAGACCTTGCGTTTTTTGAGGGCTTTGGCTGGTGATTCTTTGATGACTTGTGTTTTGACCAACCAGTTAAAAAATGTTTGGATGGTCTTGATGTGCTTGTTGACGGTATGCGGGGATAACTCCCGTTTGATGTATGTGTTGACATGCGATATGAGTTCGATGGGGGTCACTTCACCGACAGGGCGGGCGGGTCCGACATAGTTCATCATGTTATTGATGGATTCGGCGTAAGCGATACGGGTTCTAGGGTTGGCGATTGAGTCATAAAAAATCTGACTCAACTCAGATAGGGTTAGGTTAGACATTGGGTTAACTCCCACATTTGAATCTGACAATTAACCCACATTATACAACAAAAACCAACATATATAACAAATTGAGATGGACGGATAACAGTCATTATGCGTCCTGATTGTGAGGTGTTATGGCATTGAATATCTTGATGGGCAAGGCGGGCGAAGCCTATGCCGAAAAGCAATTTATGGATATGGGGTACAAAGTCACCTACCCCACCGAATATAAACAGGGTGACTTGCGGGTGGTGGATGTGACCACTGGCGAGATTGTGCGGGTGGAAGTCAAGACCGCACGGCGCGGGCAAAACGGGCGGTGGCAAGTGTGCTTCCGCAAAGGCAAAAAAACGGATTGTCATCATGCCGATTTGGTGGTGATGCAATTGGTCTTAGATAGTGGGCAAGTGATACCGTATTTTATCCCGTCCTCTGATATTGGGATGTTGCAAGGCACATCGTTTAGTAATGCGACATCGCCTAGTGGTAAATGGGCGGGGTATCGGCGGGGTGATTATCGGATATTTGGAGGTGTGCAATGAGTAAGACAGGTGCGCCGATGGTGTTGGCGGAAGCCTTATCGTTGGCAAGTGAATTTATCGCGCTGGTTGGGGCGCAATGCGACAAAATCAGCGTGGCAGGGTCGGCTAGACGCAATAAGCCGATGGTGAATGATATTGAAATCGTGGCGCAACCGAAAGGCGGGGCGCTGTGGGGGTTGTTGGATGACATGGTTAAAAAGGGCATTATCACCAAAGCATTGTATGGCGATGTCTCCCCTACCCCGCGCTGGAACGGACAAAAATATCGCGGGCTGGTCTATAAGGGACGGCGAATCGAAATCTTTTGCGGGGATGAACACAACTACGGTTATCAATTGTGGTTGCGGACGGGACCCGATAATCAAACCGACCGCGCCAACACGTTTGTGGTGACGCAAATCAAATATAAGTCGCCTATCAGTTTGGTCGAGGGGCGGGTGATGATGGGGAGTCGCCAAGTAAGTGTGCCTGATGAGCATGTGTGGTTTGGGTTGTTGGGACTGGATTTTATTCACCCGTCAAAACGGACGGAATCGGCATATAAGGCGCTGGCGAATCCGAATCATCAATGGGGCGACCCGGTACCACATTTTATCAGCGACTTGCAACCGAAGTTATTTTAGGAGGTGGGCGATGACGAAATGTAAGGTATGTAAGCGGGGGGTCATTGTGCATGTTAACACAGTTATCCATGCCAAAGATGATTATATGGTGGCTGGTGATGAGTACAAATGCACATGTTGTAATGACATGAGCGTCAAGACCCGTGTGTATATGCGGGTTAAAAATGTGCGTATTCGCCAAGTGGAAGTTAAGGCAAAAATCGGGGCGCTGTGATAGGCGTGTAGAAGGGTGTTTATGGGTGGAGGGTAAATCTGATTACCCCACCGCCCACGAACACATTGTGAATCAAAAAAATGATTACTCTATTTTAGCACAAAATGACTAGGAGGTCATGATGCGAGTTTTAACACTATTGAACGAAAAAGGTGGGGTTGGCAAAACCACCCTCGCCGTACACATCGCCGCAGGGTTGGCAATCAATGGGGCGCGGGTGCTGTTTATTGATACCGACCCACAAGGCAACGGCACGACATCATTTAACGTGATGGCTGGTAAATATCAAAATCTGTTTGGGTTGTTGATTGATGCCGAAGAATGGCGCGATGTGCTGGTTGCCCCATCACCCGAATCATGGGCGGGGGATTATGTGGTAGAGGGGCGGTTATCCGTTTTGGCTGGCAACATCAAAACCCGCCTCATCCCCGCAAGCACCGATAACATGCTGTTGATGCGCCAACGACTAGAAGAGTTAGAGGGGTTGGTGGATTGGGTGATTATGGACACATCCCCCACCCCGTCACTATTAAATGTGATGTTGCTCAATGCCACCACCCACACCATGCACCCCACCCAATTAGAGGCGCTATCGCTGAGTGGGTTGGGGCGCACGCTGGAACACATCGAAGCACACAACTCATCGCGCCCACGCAATCAAGATGAGGTGCAAGTGCTGGGCATCCAACCGACCATGTACCGAGCAGGCACAACGGCACATCAAACAGGGTTGCAATTGTTGGATGATGCGTATGGCGAGATGGTTTATCCACCAACATCACTGCGGATTGTGTGGAGCGAGGCGAGTTATGCGGGGCAGACCGTTTTTGCCTATGCACCCGATAGCCCTGCCTGTGATGAGGCGTGGGGATTGGTCGGCAAGGTGCAATTAGGGGTGATGCAACATGGTTAAAAAATTGTCATTGGCTAATAACCCGTTGGCGGGTGGCGGTGGGGATAATACCCCACCCACCCTATCGCTAGAGGAAGCCGACCGTATGGTGTATGGTGGGATTGATACACCCACCAGTAACCGCGTGGTGGCGCGACCTGTGGCGCTCACCGACATCAAACCCGATGTGAAGCAACCCCGCCGTGTTATCCCCGCATCCATCCGCAAGGGGTGGACGGGTGATGTGAGTCGTATCCCCGACATGCTCCGTGAATGGCGGGCGGCGGCGGAACGGGCATTAGGGGAGCAATTAGACCCTGTGCGGTTGTTGGATAAATTAGGCGATGGGCGCGAAGCCGATAAGGACATCCCGCCAATTGTGGACGAATATTTGGCATTATGTAGCCTCGCCGCATCCATCAAACGGGACGGGTTGGTGAATCCGATACAAATTACCCGCGCCAATGTGATTGTGACGGGTGAACGCCGATATATGGCTCACTGGTTACTTAACACATGGCTAAGTGGGTTTGATACCATCCCCGCGCAAGTGGTCGGTGAGGCTGATGTCTGGTTACAGGCGGCAGAAAACGGCGCACGCCGTCCGCTTAATGCGATTGGCATGTCGCGCCAATTGGCATTGCTCATCATGGAGATGTACGTAGGCGATGATGGCGTGCGGTTTGACGACATTGGATTTTTTAACCATGAGCGCGAGTTTTACGCACAGGTTGCCAACGGGAATATTTGGCGAATCAAAAAAGGCATGGGTGAACGGGTTTTGCAAGTCACGGGATTAAAGTCGCTGGGACAAGTCAATCATTATCGTGCGTTATTGAGCATCTCTAGCGGTTTATGGGATGAAGCCGATATGAATAATTGGACTGAATTTCGTATCCGCGAAACGCTGAATCCCCGCGAGGAGCAAAAAGTTAACAGTGTTTATACTTCTACGACCGTAGAAGTATCCGCGCAACCCATCACGACACCGATACAAAACCAGTTTGTGGAATTTGACCGCAAAATGCGCGATGCGTTGCGCCAATTGGTGTATCGGCAACCCCACCAGGGCTTCTATGTGATGGCGAATTTGGGGCATATCTTCATTGGGTGGAACTCTGTTAAGAACGGGTACGAATCGGTCACGGCTGTGAATGGACACGAAGAAGCGAAGATGCAATGGAATCCCGATGTTTTGATTAGCTTGATGTTTCAATATCAAAAGGAGTTTGAGGGGTGGAAGCTGGTGAAGCGCGAGGATTTTATGGTGATGATTCGTCCCCATGTGCCACGCAACCAACCGTTTACGCCATCGCCCACGCCCACCCCGCCAACGATTGACCGTGAACGGGTGCTGAATAACATCATCGGCGAGGATGACGAACCGCCATATATGCCAGAGGATGATGAGGATGCCGAAGAATGGGCATTGCATCAGCGCGAGCTGGCACAAATCGAAGCCGATGTGCAGGAATGGAAGGCGCAACAACCGCCTGTGGTGTATGAGCCACCGCCTGATTTTGACCAAAAGATATTTGATGAGGGGTCGCCTCAATGGTTATTTGCTCAATCCGTGCGGATATATGCCGATTTGATTGGCAATGAGCCAGCCAAGCATGTGGCGACTATGTTGATGACACTCACCAAAAAGGATGCGCTCACATGGACGGGCGGTGAGGCGCGATGGATGGATGTGGTGGGGGGATGGCACATCATTTTTAGCGAGATGGTAGCGGATATGGTCAATGGCATTTTTAACCAATTGGATAGCGAGGGCAAAAAAT
>JALONZ010000332.1 GCA_025454675.1 Anaerolineae bacterium
AACACCTTGTTGGGGTAGGTCACAATGTTACGCTGAATTGTGGGGTTTCGGTTATTATCAATATTCAGACAATCAGGTTTACGATTTTGGGATATAGTGGAGGATATGGTAATCATTCTGCACAAAATTCGTCCATGATTTTCGGCAGGCGCTCAAAGCACCTGCCTAGTCGCATTTTTGAAGCCCCATAAATGGGGCTGAACTGCCCAAAATCACGGGTAAAATGGTCTTAAAAACCAAAAATACCCCTCAAAATAGGCAGGACAGCCTGCTTCAGCAGGCTTCAGAGATGCTAGGCGGGTGCTTTAGCACCTGCCACAAAAATTTATTTTTTATTCAGCAAAGGATTCATTCATGAAACACATCACGCTCGTCCTGATGCTTTTGCTCCTCATCAGCATCAACCCCGCACCCACCCAAGCACAAACCAACCTTCCTAATATCAATTGCGACATTTTCCCCGCCAATCACATCTTCAACACGCGCCTCGATACCCTGTTGGCAGGTGGGCAAATCACCACCGACCCGCGCAATGGCACATGGCGCAGTGCCATCGGTGGCGGGACACGTTTATTTGTTGATTTTGGCGATGTGGTGTGGCCCCCTGGCAGTGACCAACCCATCGGGATGCCGTATAATGTCGTGAACGCCAGCCAAGCCGATGTTCAGATTATTTATGACCAATATGGTGATGACAGCGACCCCGGTCCCATGCCCATCCCGCCCACCGCGCTCCGTGAAGGCGGTCCCACGGTGGCGGGGGGCGATAGGCATATGCTGGTGGTGGATGATGAAGATTGCTTTTTATACGAATTATGGGCATCCTCCAAAAATCCGAATAACAGTTGGACGGCGGGTTCTGGCGCGGTCTTTGACCTGATGAGCAATTGGTTGCGCCCACTCGGTTGGACATCAGGCGATGCGGCGGGCTTGCCCATTTTGCCATTTTTGCCCCGCTATCAAGACATTTTAGAGGGCGAGATGCGCCACGCGGTACGCTTTACGCTATCTTGCACCGCCCAAGCCTATACGTGGCCCGCCCGACATGGTGCAGGCAGTTCTGGCTGTAGCAATCGTCCGCCGATGGGACAAATTTTTCTGCTCCGTGCCGATTATCCCACCGCAGGCATGTCCGCCGCGGGGCAAATCATCGCCACAGGCATGAAACGCTACGGACTCATCCTCGCCGATAACGGGTCGAATGGGTATATACAAGGCACGCATGACCCGCGCTGGGATATTGAAGAACTCAAGGACGACCTGAATCAAATCACATTCAATGACCTTACGGCGGTGAATATTTGCAAGTTGCGCGTCAATGCCGATTCTGGTGCGGCGGCGATTAATGCCAACCCAAGCGGGACGGGGTGCGAATATCCGCAAAGCACCAAAACCAACGGCGGGTATGTGCGCGGGCGCGTCCGTGACCCACTCGGTAATCCGTTGGTGGGCATCACGGTCAGCGCGGGCGCATTTGGCAACAGCATCACCGATAGCACAGGCACATATCTGATTGATGCCATCACGCGGAATCAAAATTTTGTCGTGCGGGCGGATGGTATATCACTCGGCTACGGTGAAATGTGGTGGGATAACAGCCTGACATCGGGCGGGGCGACCAACCTGCAAGTGAGTAGCACATTGACGGCGGCGCTATATAAAAATTTCGTCATGGGGCAATATGAGGATGTGACGGGGACGGTTTATGGGGCGAATGGGGTGACACCGCTACCGAATGTGCCTGTGCGCGTGCATGGGACGAACACGGTGGTTTGCACCAACGGGAGCGGACAGTATACGCTATCATTATTGGTGGGACCCGCGCATAAAATTGGGGCAGGGGGTGTTCATGCGTCCTGCACAGATAGCACGCGCCCGTTGCGTTGGTATATGAACAGCCAATCGCCCACCAGCGCACAAGGGGTTATCGCGCCCAGCACGGGGATTAATTTCACCCTGCCCGCGTTGATAACCTATGAGATGAACGAACAACTCTTTTTAGACCATCTGCAAACGTCATCGGTGGCGATGGGGAGCGCGATTTACCCACTGGTGATTGATATTAGCCCCGCCAACACCGTCATCACGTTCATCAATGCGGATAACACAACAGGCACGGCAACCGTGAGCCTCATCCCCAACGGCGGGCTGATTGAAATTCGCATCACCGCCACGACTGGCACATTTTCGGGTGCGATGTATCGTGATTTGCCACAGATGATGATGGATGCGTTTGATGCTGTGTTGGCAACGACCAATCTGAACGGCGATGCGCTGGAAGATGTGGTGATTACGGTGAATTCGGTGATTTTTAGGGCGGTGAATTAATAGCGACCTCACCCCTAAACCAAAAAACCCAACCTCACCCCTAAATCCCCTCTCCCCAACGGAGAGGGGACTTCAAACCCATTAGAAAACACGGTTTTCTCCCCCTCTCCAATTTTGGAGAGGGGGTAGGGGGGTGAGGTAATTTACCCACCCCATTTTTCCCGCAATGCCAATTCACGATTATCTTTTACCGATTCATCATTGGGATTAATTTCTAACGCGCGGTCATAATCGGCGATGGCACGGTCATAATCTTTTTTACCATCCATATAGGCAAATCCGCGATTGGAATACGCCACTGCATCTTGTGGATTGAGGCGAATGGCTTCGGTGTAATCAGCGATGGCGCGGTCATACTCACCTGTGTAGTAATAGGCAAGTCCACGATAGTAATACGCATCAGCATCTTGTGGATTGAGGCGGATGGCTTCATCAAAATTAGCGATGGCGCGGTCATATTCTTTTTTGCCAAACTGATAAGCACTCCCACGCGCCCGATATACCTCTGCATCCTGCGGATTTTGGCGAATGAGTTCATCCGCCTCACTGATAGCGCGGTCATAATCGGCAGATGCTAAGTCGGCTTGACCTGTTTGCTCATAGGCAATCCCGCGCCGATAATAAGCGGTGGGATTATGCGGATTCAATTTCAACGACTCGGTATATTCGGGGATGGCTTCATCATATTGCCCGTTGGAATAATACTGATTGCCTTTTTCAAAATGTTCATTCGCCTTCAGCAGTTTGGTATCCAGCGTCGGCACATACGGCACATCCGCAATTTTTTGCTTGACTGCCGATTCATCCGCTTTGGGTGTGGGATGCAACACCGCCTCAATCGGGATATTCAAGAAGCGTACCCGCAGGCGGTTCATCGCTTCATCAAAATAATTGGCAGGCACATCCAGCGCGTTATAGGTATCCAACACGGTCATTTTGCCCACCAAATATTGGCGCATGTTGTTCCAATTGAACCCGTCCATCATCACAGGGACGATGTTGCGCTTTTCGTCAATCGCGGTCTCAATTTCGCGCCGTAGCCAATCGTTGGGGTCGGTACAGCGTTCCAACGCGGACGGGGTGAGTAGGACGATAAAATGCGCCCGCGCCTTAATCTGGTTGATGATGATTTGGTCAAACGCGCCCGAATCTATGCTTTCATAATCCATGAATACATCGTAACCATTTTGACGTAAATCTTGGAAAATGGAGCGTGCATGATAGCTATTCGTGCGCCGATAACTGATGAACACCGATTTTTCGATTTGCATGATACAAAATCCTTTTCCCACATGATAATCATGGCGGATATTATGACACACGTTTGAGTGCGGTGCAAATCATATCCACATCACTTCATTCATAAAATCTTGGGCGCTATTTGCCGATTCAATCAACGTGGCAATCACTTTAATTGCATCGCCAATGGGCATCCACTCATGGACGAGAAGCACGCCACTCATAGGTTTTCCAGAATTTATTCGTGCATAAGCAAAACCACTCATCGTATTGACATCGTGTGTAAGCAAAATCGCACCTACTTTCGCCGCCTCATCCAATAAATCGGAGTCGGGAATCCCTATAAATTGTGTGTCTTGTACCCGTACAAAAATCAGATAGGGATATAATTTTTGCAAAGCCCGT
>JALONZ010000333.1 GCA_025454675.1 Anaerolineae bacterium
TTGGTGAATCCACATGAAATTGTGACCTTAATGCTTGTTTTTCCTGAATCAAGATAAACTGGAATTATGGCAAAGCCGTGTTGAATGTGCCATAATTTGCAAATCGGTTGTTTTTGTTAAGTGATGGATTTTGTAGTAGAAAAGCATATTTTATGGCATCAAAAACCACTAAAAAGAATCAAATAGACTTAGGTGGCATCAATACAATTGATGTCAAAAATCCTGTGACGGGCGAATTAATTGGGTCTGTCCCCAAAACAGATGCCCAAACCGTTGCACAGGTGGTTGAACAAGCGCGTGACGCATCGGCGCGTTGGGCGGCATTGAGTGTTGAACAACGCGGACAGATGATTCGTAAATGGGGTGATTTGATGTGGGCGGAACAAAACCGCATTATGCGCCTCATCCGCGATGAAACAGGCAAAAATGATACCGGTGCGTTCATTGAATTGATTGGGTTAGACAACACCATCAATTATTATGTCGCGCAAGCGCCCAAACTCCTCGCGCCACAACGTCGCACCGCCATGTTCCCGCTCATTCAATGGTCAAAAGTGTTTTTCAAACCGCATGGTGTGGTGGGGATGATTTCCCCATGGAATTATCCGTTGTATTTGGCATTGGCGGATGCTGTGCCTGCGCTGGTTGCGGGGAATGTGGTCGTGTTCAAACCGAGTGAGTTCACCCCGTTCACCGTGATGGCGGCGGTGGATTTGATGGTGAAGGCGGGTATTCCGCAAAATGTGGTGCAGGTGGTCACAGGGGATGGCGTGACAGGCAAGGCATTGGTGGATGTAGTGGATTATGTATGCTTCACAGGCAGTACCGCCACCGGGCGCAAAATTGCTATGCAAGCGGGTGAGCGCCTAATTCCCTATAGCCTTGAATTGGGCGGAAAAGACCCGATGATTGTTTTGGAAGATGCCAATTTGGATATTGCCGCGGCGGGCGCGATTTTGAATGCGTGCGAAAATGCGGGGCAGATGTGCCTGAGTACCGAGCGCATTTATGTGGCGGAAGCGGTTTATGATGAATATGTGAGGCGCGTGGTGGATTATGTCAAATCCATGAAAATCGGCGCGGGGGATGGGCTAGATGTGGATATGGGCAGTATGACCACCGAGCGCGAATTGCTCCGTGTGGAAGACCATATTCAAGATGCCATCGCCAAAGGCGCGGAATTGGTATATGGGGGTAAGCGTCGCCCGGAATTGGGTCCGTTGTTCATTGAACCCGCCATATTGGTGAATGTTGACCATTCGATGCGCGTGATGCAAGAGGAAACCTTTGGTCCCATCATCCCAATTATGAAAATATCGAATGAACGCGAGGCGGTTCGTTTGGCGAATGATAGCGAGTATGGGCTTGGCGCGAGTATTTATACGCGCAATTTGGCGCATGGTGAATTGTTAGCCACACAAATTGATGCGGGTTCGGTCGCCATTAACCGCAATAGCGCGGGCGTTGCCGCCTCTGCATCGCTCCCATGGGGCGGGAATAAAGCCAGTGGTGTGGGGCGGCGGGGCGGTCCCGAAGGGTTATATCGGTTCACGAAGCCGTTATCGGTGTTCACAGATACGCTGATTGGCACACAACCGTCATTAACCTTATTAGACCCACTCACCTTATTTGGGCTGAAAGCCATGCGAATCATACGGCGGTTTATCCCGAATATTTAGATAAGATTGATGCGGGTAGGTGTGTGTCAATTAAAAACGGGCGGACATACGCGCCAAAAACGGACGGCAAGAATGCCGTCCCTACACACCGAATAGGTACGATTGTAGGGGCGGATTAGAGGCGCAAGCCCCGTATATTCGCCCATAATGATAGTGTTGTAAATATGTTCAATCAATTTATCGAGGGATATGCGATTATGGGTTCTTTTCTCAAGCGTGTGCAACAGGGTGAGCCACCCAAAAAACCGAATAGTGGTGAAGAAAATGATTTTAGCGAAATTGAGGATGAATTAGACCTTGATGCGCGGGTGAGTGGGAACGCGCCCAAAAAACCATCATCTGCGCCACCGCCGCCTCCTGTAGAAGTTAAACCAGAAACCCCGCAAGGCAGTTTTACAGGGTCAGTTCAACCGACAGGTGTGCTGGACACACCCCAACGTTTAGATACCGGTTATGTTGTGCCACCCAAACGGCGTACCACGCCAAATGTGAAAAAACTGCGTAAACAATTGCGTTCAAAATTATTGGCATTCCCCGAAGAAATGGACGGGTGGAAGCGCAATGATGTTGAAAAACAAAAAATTGTGACCGAGCGCCTTGTTGAAGTCCTCAAAAAGATGAGCGTCACTTTATCTAAGACAGAATTTGAGGAACTCAAAGAGGGGTTATTTAACGATTTACTCGGATTTGGCGCAATTGAACCGCTTGTTCAAGATAGAACCTATTCCGAAATTATGGTGAATGGGGCGGATGTGATTTTTGCCGAACACAAAGGCAAATTGCGCGAGACTGAAATTGTATTTGATGATGAAGACCATGTGTTATGGACGGCGCAACGGATTGTGCGCCCCCTGATGCGGACGCTGAACCGTGCCAACCCGATGGTGGATGCACGTCTGCCAGATGGCTCACGGGTGCATATCGTGTCGCAACCGTCTGCGCTATGTGGGACGACCATCACGATTCGTAAATTCCCGGATAAACGCCTGACGGTTGAAGATTTGGTGAAATTTGGCTCGTTCACCGAAGAAGTGGGCAAATTTTTTGAGGCATGTGTGGTATCGCGGTTGAATGTGGTGGTATCGGGCGGTACTGGGTCTGGTAAAACCACGTTGCTGAATGTGTTGAGTTCATTCATCCCCGAAGATGAACGGATTATCACGGTCGAAGATTCGGCGGAATTGAATTTGGCGCAACGGCATGTCGTCCGCCTCGAAACCGCCCCACCCATACCGGGTACCGAGGATGAAGGCAAACTGGAAATCCGCGATTTGGTCAAAGGCACATTGCGGATGCGTCCAGACCGACTTGTGATTGGTGAATGCCGTTCTGGTGAGGCGCTCGATATGCTCCAAGCCATGAACACTGGGCATGATGGCTCATTGACGACAGTCCATAGCAATAGTCCGCGCGATGCGATTGCGCGTTTGGAAACACTGTGTATGATGGCAGGGATGAATTTGCCCGTGTTCGTCATCCGCGCCCAAATTGCCAGTGCTTTGAATCTGATTGTGCAACAAAGCCGCCTGAAAGATGGTTCGCGTAAGGTGGTGCAAGTGACAGAAGTACAAGGCATGGAAGGCGAAAGTGTGGTGTTGCAAGATATTTTTGTCTATCGCACAGAAGGGCAAAAAGAATCGGGCTATTCACATGAAGGCGGTGGTTCGATGCAACCGACTGGCTTCCGTCCTAAATTTGTGGAAAAGTTCAAGCAATATGGCTTCAACCTGCCCGGTCGTATTTTTGGGGCAGGGCAGAACAAATTCTAATCGGCATGTCGCACGCGGGGCGGGCGAAAATCACCTGATTTTCGCCCGCCCCGCGCCCCGATTACACCTTCATATCCACCCGTTGCGGGATGATGAGTGTGAAGGTTGACCCCTTACCCAATTCACTTTTGACCACCACATCCCCGCCCATCATCATGGCAAAGCGCCGACTAATTGAAAGCCCCAACCCCGTCCCGCCATATTTGCGCGTACTGGAACTATCCACCTGCGAAAAATCGCGGAATAATCGGCTTGTTTGTTCTGGTGACATGCCAATGCCTGTATCCACCACTTCAAAATTCATGGTGGCTTCTGCCCCCCCCTGTGTTTGTGATGGAATGATATTCAAACGGATTTCGCCAATTTCGGTGAATTTTGCCGCATTACTCAGCAAATTGAGCAAAATTTGGCGCACGTTCATGCGGTCTGCATGGAGTTGTAACCCGCCAACATCCGGCAGTATCAGCTTATTCTGATTTTTTTCCATTATTGGGCGCAAAATGGTCTTG
>JALONZ010000334.1 GCA_025454675.1 Anaerolineae bacterium
TGCGCCATGATAATCCCTCCCAACAAACTGATTAATACCAATACCATCCATTTTTTGACCATCAGATTATCTCCTTCATCTTTGTTTGCTATGATGATAAAGATACCTGCCTTGTGGTGAGATGGATATATATCTCAGGATATAATTTTTTATTGAATCGGCAGTAATCGGTGGGCTTGTGCCACACGCACCGCCTGAACACGATTCGTCACACCCAACTTTTGATAAATCCGATGCAAATGCACTTTAACCGTGCCGACAGTCACCCCACAGTGTTGTGCAATGCGGGTATTCGGTGCGTCTTGTGCCACAAGGAGTAAAATCTCAATCTCACGTTGGCTAAGGCTAGGGGGGGCTTCGTTAATGGATATTGCTTTCATAGTAAATTGCGGTGCAAGCCGTTTAATTTTGGCATATAAATCGGGCGGTGTGTTTGGTTTAGGATAGATAGGCGGAATCCATCGCGTAAAAATTGCCCATTTCGCAATTGGATGTGTTGCCAATAAACTCAAAATAGCGTCTGCTTGTGCTGAATCCTCATTTCCTTCAAACCACCATGCACATAACAAGAGTGCCATAAAACTCATCAAATTGGCTTGAAAATAATGCACAATCGGCATCAAATCAACAACATATTCATATAATTTTTGGCTGTCATGTGCCAAATAAGATGCCCAAGCGCCACACCAGCTATGCCAAAAGCGGTCTAATGAATCGGTGGGGCGAACCGTGTCTAATTGTGTGATGGCTTGATGATAATCACCGCGCATCAAATGGGCGAGTGAAATCAGGATGATATGCGTGTGTCCGCCTAAGTTGCCCAATTTTACCGATTCGATGTAGGTTTGATAGGCTTCAATCATCATCACATCGTCATCTAAAAATCCGATTAACGCATCCAGTTGATGCGCCTGTATTTTCCCCACCCGAAGACCAATTTCTTCGCTTAGGCGGTGCATTTCAAGAATATGGTGTTTGATAGGGATATTATCACCCGTCAAAATTTGGATATGTGCTAAATTATTGAGGCTGGCTATCCATTCGATATAAATCCGATTTTGGCGCTTAGTGATGATACTTTGATGCAAATAATGAACTGCACGGTCTAAATTGCCCAGATACAAATAAATAATCCCCATGCGATTCCATGTGCGTGCCAATTCAAAGGTATCGCGCAATTCCGAAAAAACGGATTCCGCCCGTTCACAGGCGTTAAGTGCCTTACGATATTGTTCTTGGCGCACGAAAATATCGCTATCTAAGCGGATGAGATGTGCGGTGATGCTGGTTAACCGATGTTGTTTGGCAGATTGAGCGCATAATTTGAGATGGTCGGCTTGGATTTGGGTTAAATCATCACCACGCATGAGGCGGATATATTGCTGAAGGAATGTCCCCACCACCCATAACGGACGATATGCCTCGCTATTCTCACATGCAAAGGTTAACCACTTAAAAAAATCGCTATTCCGCCCGCGTGTATGCGTATATAAGAAGAAGTCCATCAGCCCTGTTAGGAGTAGTTCATGCTTACCCAATAAAATCGCATGATGCACGCCTTTGCGGATATTGGCATATTCGCGGTCGAATAGGGCTTGTGTGGCGAGATAACGCTCATCTTTAATGCCTGATGCGTGTTCCGTTATCAGTCCCACATAATAGGCGCTATAGCGATGAATAAAAGATTCTCTGGCGGGTGCATGATGATTGACGAATTGTCGAATCAAGCTATGCAACCGATAGCGCCCATCCTCATTCATTAATAACGACCGTGTAATCAGCCCATCCAGCATGGATAAGGTGACATCGCAACACGCGACGATTGCTTCTAGGGTGAAATCCCCATCAAAAAATGCGAGCTGACCGAGCAACAGTTGTTCTTGGGGATGGAGCAATTCCCAAATTTGACGCAACACCCCCCACAAATTACGTTGGCGAAACGGAATATCGGTGTAATCGGTTTGGAATAAATCGAAGGTGTTTAGGTGATTGAGGATGTCTTGGGGAGATAAAGATTTAAGCCACCGACACACCAATTGAAGCGCCAACGGATGCCCTTCTAGCTGTTTGCAAATGTGATGCACCGCATCGGTGTCGGTTTTGATGACCGCCTCACGCCCTAACCGACCTGCATGATAGGCGAATAATTGATGCGAGGCGCTGTGTTCTCCATCCCATGATAAGGGTTGAATGTAAATTTGCCAGCCAGTGCTGATATTCAGCCCTGCTTGCGATGTCACCAGCCATTTGATGTTGGGGCAGTTTGCCAAAAAGGGCATTATCCAATCGGCATGAGGCGCTAAATGCTCATATTGGTCGAGGATAATGAGCATATGTTGGGTTTGCAAATAGGGGAGGATGTCTTGTGGGGAATTGAGCTTGCCTTCAAATTTGGGATGACGGACAATTGCCCCCACAATATCATCCGCCGTTGGAAGGGTTTCGAGCGAAATCCACACCACATCATCAGCTAGTTTTTGGCGCTCATAAAAAATATGCGCCGCCAGATGCGTCTTACCGATGCCCCCCATGCCGATGAGGGTCAACAATTGGCAAGCGGGATTTTTTAGGGTGTGCTGAATCTGATGAATCTCGCTCTCTCTGCCGATGAGTGGTGTGGTAATCGTCATGGTCTAATCCCAAATCCCCGCACAAGTCACGGGTAATGTCGCTTGCGGATTGAGGTCGCCTAATGGCACATCGGTGGGCAATTCACCCGATGGAAAGGATGGAATTTCATATGTCGGGGAATCGCACACATTGCCGTCTAACCTGCGATTGAATACCCCATCAACAGGTGCGGCTAAATCGGGCATATATTGATTGATGGTATTCCGCGTCATCATCATATCCATATTGCAGGTCGGATGATTCACATCACAGCCTTCACCATCCCCAATGCCCATATAATCAACCCCCTCATTCCAAATCAGATTCCCAAAAATTTGCAAATTATCATCCGCCACCACCACATCAGGCAAGCCAGACCCCACTTGTGAATCGCCTGAATAGGGGGCAGGAATCCAGAAGTGTTGGTCGGCACTGGGTGTTCCCCAAATGATATTATTGTAGATATACACATTTTTATTGGGGATGCGGACATAATTCGAGCCGTCATCCACCACCGTTGTACCCCAACCGCCGAGTGACAGATATTCGGCACAGCGTTCACGCCCATCATCACCCGGTTGTCCATCGCATGAGCGACTGCCATAGACCACTTCAATTAAATGACTGCGTTCACCCACATCCCACATGGTATTATAGGCGACCACAATGTTATATCCGCCTTGCACGCCAACTCCTGCACCAAACGTATCGGTGATGACATTATTCACGATGGTGATGAAATAGGTCTCATAATGGAGCCACGGCGGGGTCATAAACTGAAAACCCGTGCCTTGACCCGCGCTAAATCCGCCATTGCCACAATCATAAAAGGCATTGCCTTCCACACGAATATATGCCGAGCCGCCTTTGACATACCCACACCAATCACCTGAATTATAAATCCGATTATTGAGGATATGCCCATATTGTACCGCCACAAAATCGAGCGCATTATCTTCTGCACCACTGATGTCGCTATCTTCGATATAAATATATTGTGATTGATTGACTTTTAACGTCTCGCGGGCGTTATATGTTTCGGGGTCTGCACCCACCATTTTCACATCCCGAATGAGCAGATATTGGCACAATTCGCAATGAAACGCATCCGAGCCATAACTGATTCCCAAATCTAAAAAGTAGATATAATGCGTATCATACACATTGATATTTGCCATCAAAATTGTCGCAAACATCCCCGCACCCTGAATGATAATTGGGGCTTCGGCTGTGCCATAGCGCGATTCCCAATAGGTTGGGATAAGTGATTCGGGATATGTGCCTTCTGCCAAATTGAGCTGATAGCCTTGCGTCAATGTTTCGCCCAT
>JALONZ010000335.1 GCA_025454675.1 Anaerolineae bacterium
AGTCGGCGTTCATTTTGCAGTTGCGGGCTATATACATCGTGGCGCACGCGCAAATCACCCACAACCGTATGCTGAGTTACAAGGGATTTATAATCTTGCCACATAAGAATCGCTTTCTAATGAAAAAAGGGCATGATATTAATCTATCATGCCCTTACACCCTTATGTTTACAAGGGTACAAACGAATTACATCAATTAAGATTCTGGCGTGGAAACAGGTTCTTCTGTGGCTTCGGCTTCTTCTTCGGGGAGGGGTGCTTCACCACCAAACCAATATTGATTCAATTCGTCTAATGTCCCATCTTGGCGCATACTGGCAAGCGCGAGGTTAATCGGCTCGACCAAATCTGACCCTAACGGGAACACAAAACCCAATTCTTCGGGAGCAGTGAGTTCTTCATCCAACAATTTGAGTGTATCGGGATATAAATTGATATAGCGTTGACCGACAAACGCATCAACAACCACCGCATCCAATTCTTCTGCGAGTAAAATTTGTACCGCCACATCTTGGTCAATCACCACCAAGCGCGGGCTATTTTCATCTTCACCCAACAGGGTCACAGCCGTATCATAATTAGTCGTGGCAGGGTTCACACCAATCAGTAACGATTCGTCCGCCAAAAATTCTTCGACTGTTTCAAAACGGTCTTCATCAGCACGGACTAAAAAGACTTGCTTGAGGGTGACATAACCATCCGAAAAATCTACAATTTCTTTGCGTTCATCAGTGATGGTGATGCCATTCGCCGCCATATCCAATTCGCCTGTGCTGACGGATAGAATCATGCCATCCCATGAGGTTTCGACCAATTCCGCCACACAATTCAGACGTTCACAAATTTCTGCCATCACATCATAATCCCACCCCATCGGTTCATCATCATCTGTCAAGAAATTGAAGGGGGGATACACATTTTCAACCGCAACCGTAATCACACGTCCCTCTAAATCGGGCAATACAATCGGTTCTTCGGTGGCTTCTTCCTCTTGCGCCATACTCACAGAGACCAGCGCCAATAGCACGACCATCACCAACCAAAGAGAATTTTTGAATTTCATAAATAGTCACTCCTTTTTATGCCATACAACCAGAATTATAACCCGCATGTTATTTGGGTGGCAACGTCCCAATGCTATCATCATGACTATTGGCATGACCCTCTAACAAAGCGACAATTTGCGTCATATAAAAATTAAGCTGATAGATTGCCATACTCGCCCTATCACGCCGACGGTCGTGCAATTTTGTGTCATTGACAGCCTGCGCGATTTTTTCGATACATTCTTGATACAATTGAAGCATATTTTGCCCCAACGCGGTGTCATAGTACATCTCATAATATTTCACCAACTCATGCCACGCGAAAATGTAATCCCAAAAGATTTCATCTTCTAAATAGGCATGTTTTTTCTGATTAAAGTTCACGCGCCGAAAACTGGCGATAATCTCATCCTCCACCTTTCGGCGTTTGGGTGTGTTCATCAAACTCTGCATATCCATCAGGGTATCCTCAGCGTGGGCGGGGTGATGCTCCGCGCCACCACAATTTCAGATGTTTGCGCCAAATCCGATAAGCTAATCGGGATTTCAAGCCTGAATGTATCTATAAAACACAAACTTTCATCCACCGCTTCACAATAAAACAGGTCAATTTCACCTGTGATAGCCGTTGCGCCTGCTTCAAGCGTAATGGGGATGCGCGTTTCGATTTCGGTGAGTGCCGTATTACCAAAGCCATCCAAACGGACAAAACTTGGTGCTTGGGCGTTGATTTTATACCCTTCTGGCAAAGTGAAACGCACAATCAGGTCAATTTGACCCGCTTTCACCGTTTGCGCGGGCAATATCACCGCTTCGGCAGATGATACATTCCCGCCGATGACAGTAACACGTTGGGCAATCCGCAATTTTTCGGGGTTGGGGAATACAACCGTACTCACCGTATTGGCGGTCAGGTCAATCACCCGTATGGCATGATTATTGGTATCTGCCACATACAATTTGCCGTCATGATATTTGACATCGGCAGGCTCATCAAATTGCGCGGTTTGAGCATCCCCATCGGCAAAACCGCCCACCCCACCTAAGCCGAAAATAGTGGTTGTGGATAGGGTTTCATCTACCGCCTTGATTTTATGATTATAAGTATCGGCGATATACAATGTGCCATCAGGCGCACCCGTCACCCCTAATGGATGTTGCAAGCGCGATGTGCCAACTGCCCCATCCACATCCCCAAATTGAAACAAATTATTTTCCAGCGTGCCAGAAATAGTCATGACGGTATTGTTGGTATAATCTGCCACACGCACGGTACTGGATTCCGAATCGGCAAAATACAACAAACCATCGCGGAAATATAACCCGCTCGGTTGGGCGAGTTCTGATGTATCCAGTTTGGTATTGAGCATGGCTTCGCGTCCATTGCCCACTGATACGCGCACAATTTCGGTTTGCAAATTCATCTCCCAAATTTGATGCGTGCCTGCGCTCGCAATAAATAGCGTGTCCCCCGCCCCCGTCGCCACATCCCACGGACTCCGCATATCATAGGCGCGTGGCTCGCGGATGGGGGTCGAAAATGGCAAAATGCGTTCCCCGCGTGTGCCAGTCCCCGCCAAAATTTCGACCGTGCGGTTGGTCAGGTCAATTTCGCGGATAACATGATTTTTGGCTTCTGCAACATACAGTTTATCCCCGCGTAATGCCATGCCATGTGGTTGATTGAAAGTGGCTATGGCAAAATCACCATCATCTAACCCACTCACACCTGTGCCGATAACTTCAAGCACTTCATAGGTGGTCAAATCGGCGATGATGATGCGATGATGTCCGCTATCGGCGATGAATAGGCGATTATTCGGCGCATCAATCAGAATTTTACCCGGAAATGCGAGGGCAGATGGCACAACTTCATCCCGAATGGGCGCAATCGGGAGCGGGGTGCGGTCAATTTCGCCTAAATCATCAAAATAACCGACCATGCCACCAATAATCGTATCCAACACATCAAACGGAATTTCGCCCGCATCCGCCGCCAATACATTCCCGCGTGGGTCAGCGATGACGAGGGTGGGCCACGCCTGTGCGCCATATAATTGCCAAACACGAAAATCGCTATCATTGATGATGGGGTGGTCAATTTCGTAACGCAAAATAATTTGGCGGATATTATCGGTTTCGCCTTCATTGGCAAATTTAGCCGAGTGAACCCCGATAATCACCAATTCATCAGGATATTTTTCTTCCAGTTGTTTGAATGTGGGTATCATGTGAATACAATTGATGCACCCATACGTCCAAAAATCCAATAACACGACTTTTCCGCGCAAATCATCAATCCGCAATGGCGCAGATACATTCAGCCAATCGAGTCCGTCTGGAAATTCGGGTAGGGGGAGGTCGGTACGTCCTTCAAATTGTTCTTTGCTCACAGAATCTCCTTGCTGTGCAATCGCTATGCTGAAGGTGAACATCAGCACAGCGCAAATTACTAAAAAATAGGTGAGTCTTTTCATGGCATATCCTCATGAATTGTAATTTATTTTTATTGAACAAGATAATTTAGTGAATTGCGCGTAAAATAGATGAGAAGCGGATGAATATGATAGGAGTTTTCTAAAGTTAAATCCTTACATATCTGTGTTGACAGCAATGGACGCCGATCACTTAGATATATATGGAACAGTTGAAGAAATGGAACGATGTTACATCGAGTACGTATCTAAAATACGGATGTTTCGGAATGAGTACATTGAAAAACAGACCACATTCCAAAATGTGAAATGTGTAAGCGTAACGTAACGTTACAGTAGCGATATAAAACTGGTTTATCCCTAAACTAAGTTTATCCGTACAGACTTTGCTTGAGAAAACAACCGATACGATTAAAACGCTTACATAGGCGGGATATTTTGCTGACGGGTAACATC
>JALONZ010000336.1 GCA_025454675.1 Anaerolineae bacterium
AGCCACTCATTGCGGATTTCGGCTTGTTTCCGCAAGGGGAGTATGCGTTGGCGATAATCTGAGGCGGACATTATTTTTTACCGATACGGCGCAAGCCTTGATAATGCGGGTCGCCTTGAATTTGTAACCAGCGTGCATCGCCACCATCGGTATGCCATTCAACCACATACATGCCACTGGGGTCTTCATATTCCAACACGGGGGGCAGGTTAAATAACATTTGGCGCAACACACCAATCAATTCCTTGCGTTTTTCGCCACTACGGAGGATGAAATATTTGCCTGCTTCCCATTCAAATTGAATCGGCATCCCGTTCCAATTGCCTTCCATTTTGATGGGGGCGGTGGCTTGGACACAATTCATATAAATACTTTGTAAGCGATTCTTCCAAAGGGTGTGATTAATGCGTTCTTCGATGTAATAGGGACGGGGTTCTGGGGTGGAATAAAACCATCTACGGGCATCAGTAGCCATAAAATAAATCTCCATTTGTTTGCATATTCGACATACCTATAGTGTACCCGTTTTGGTCGCGTTTGGGTAGGCAATGACAGCGTAAATTTATCTGATTTACATTCGATTACGAGGGCAATTGTACCCTCGTATTCTCATCACCACCTCACAGGCAAGGCTTTCATCCCATGTAATAAAATGGTCGGATTCCATTCGAGTTCATCCGGATGCACCGCCAGTTCCAAATTGGTGAACCGATTGAGGAGCATATCCAGCGCGATTGTGCCTTCTAATCGTGCCAAAGGTGCGCCCAAGCAATAATGAATGCCTGCGCCGAATGCGATATGTTTGCTGGCGTTGGGGCGTTCAATATCGAATACATCGGGATTATCAAACACGGCAGGGTCACGATTTGCACCCAATAATGAGCCTAATACAGCTTCACCTTTGGGGATGGTCACATCGCCAAACGTCACATCTTCAAATGCCCAACGGGTAGTCGTTGTCTCGACGGGACCATCATAGCGCAAAATTTCTTCAATCGCATTTTTAATCAGGGCGGGGTTGGCGCGGAGTTTTGCGAGTTGGTCTGGATGGCGCAAAAATGCGAGTGTGCCATTGCCGATGAGGTTCACAGTTGTCTCGTGACCTGCTACCAATAGCAGAAAAATCATGCTGGTCAGTTCCATATGATTCATCTTATCGCCCGATTCTTCGGCTTGGATGAGGCTGGTGAGCAAATCATCTTGGGGATGCGCCTTGCGTTCTTCCATCATTTCGTTGATGTATCCCGTAAATTCCATCGCAGAGACCATCGCTGTCTCTTGGCTATCCCCAAATAGCAGATTTTTTGTCCATTCGCGGAATTTGTCGCGGTCGGTGGATGGCACACCGAGCATTTCAGCGATGACGATGACGGGTAAGGGAAACGCAAAAATTTGGATGAGGTCGCCTTCTCCCGTTTGTTGATTGCTCATGCCGTCCATTAAGTTTTCAGCGATTTCGGCGATGCGTGGGCGTAAATTTTCCACCATTTTGGGGGTGAATGCCTTATGCACCAGTGAACGCAAACGGGTATGATTGGGGGGATCCATTTCGAGTAGGTGATAATTTACCATCGCAAAAATATCAGATGGGTCGGGGGGTGGAAAATAGCGATTGGCAAGGTCTTCTGGCAGGGATTTATGAATTTCTTTGCCAAAACGCGGGTCTTTGAGGAAAGTTGAGACATCCTCATAACGGGTCAAAAACCAAAATGGATTTTGGCTAATGGGTCCAATGGCGCGATGGACGGGTGATTCGAGGCGCATTTGCCCATACATGGCTTGTGCTTTACCGCGAGTCGGTGTTTCCCAAATGGGGTATGTATTGGTCATGTTTCATCCTCAGCATCATCAAATAACACACTCTATAGTACGCACAAACTGTTAGATTGGCGCAAAATTAGGCACTATTTGCTGTGAGTGTATTGGATTCCGTTGTTTCGATATACTGATTCGATACGGATGTGGCAGGGAGTTTGAATCCAAACGTGCTACCCTCGCCATATTTGCTACTAAAAACGATTTCACCCTGATGACGCTCGATGATATTCCGCACAAGGCTTAATCCCAACCCCGTACCTTCTATCTGATTATTCTCTGGATTTTGAAGCCTGAAAAATGGCTTGAATAAATTCTTTTGCTGATTTTCGGGGATGCCCATGCCTGTATCAGTGATGGTAAAGATGACCATATTATGTTGTTGTTTGAGGTAGATGGCAATTTTTCCATTGTTGGGTGTATATTTGACAGCATTCCCCAACAGGTTAATAATCGCTTCATGAATTTGGGCTTTATCGCCTAAAACGGGTGAAATTTGTGTCTCAATCTCGATACTCACACGTTGGCGTTTGAGGTCAATCTGGCGTTTATACTCCAAAATTGCATGGTCAATGATATCGGAGATGTAGACCGCTTCTTGGGGAGGGTGAGTGGCGATTTGCTCAATTCGTTCCAGCGATAACATCTCATTGATGATGCTATAAATTCGTTTGACCACCTGTGACATAATGCCAAAATAATCATGATATTGGCGGTCAAATTTGGTTTTATCTTGCTCCAATAATTGCACATATCCCATTAATACCGAGAGCGGGTTGCGTAAATCATGTGCCGCAATCCGAATCATATCGGTTTTGAGATGTTCGAGGTCGCTCAGTTTGTTGTATAAGGCTTGTAATTCAATCACTTGGCGTTGGGCTTGGTTATATAACCTGCCATTATCTAATGCTACCCCAATTTGCCCCGCCAAAATTTGCATAAACTGAAACACTTCTTCCACAAACCGATTGGGATAGGGTGTTTCGAGGTTCAAAATGCCAATAACATTTTCTTGAGATTGGAGTGGGATTATCATTTGGGCTTTGCTATCCGCCAGATGTGGAATGGGATACGTTTCATCTATGGGCGATATGAGTCGCGCAGAAAAATCGGATAGGGTAGATGATGATAAAATATGTTTCAAATCGGCTAAAAAGTCGGGTTTATAATCGCCAATGGTTTTGAACACCCCATCGCGCAATTTATTTTCAATATAAATAAACCCCGCCGCCGCATCACTCAGGCGGATTGCCGCATCAAGTGCAATATCGAGTAGGGATTCACTGCTCAGGCGTTCACTCAATTCTTCAGAGACTTGGCGCATAGTTTTGAGTTGTTTTAGATGTCGCGCCATATCATCTTCAATGGCTTTGCGCTTGGCAATGTCTTCAAGTAGGGGTGATGTGTGTTTGTGCCAGCGTTGATTCATCCACCAAATACCAACAGCAGGTGGAATAACTAATATCAGGATAACCAGTATAATTTGCCAGCCCATATATCCGAATGCTTTCTCAACTATTGCATCCATTTTGGTTAAATTGTAACGTATTTGTGGGTTAAATAACAATTCCGAAGAATGTAAATCATACAAATTATGCACAAGTTAGGCTTAAATGTGGGCTTTTTTTGGCGTAAAATGAGATTAAATAGTAAATTCGTAGTGGCGATGTATATGTCCGCCATAAATTGGAGCAACCCATGACCTACATCTTAGGAATTGAATCCTCATGTGATGAAACGGCGGCGGCAGTGGTGATTGATGGCAAAACGATTGCCTCTAGTGTGATTGCCTCACAAATTGATTTACATGCTAAATATGGTGGTGTCTTTCCAGAGGTGGCATCTCGCGCACATATTGAGGCGGTGAGCGCCGTGCTTGACCAAGCGATGAGTGAGGCAGGCATTCCATAGTCAATACAATCTGGCAGACCATCATCGAACGCACTCACTTTAATGGCCTTCGGGACCATGTCGCCAAATGCCCGGAAATCCGTTGTGTTCTGCCGTTGGTTTCAATACTCTGGTAGAATTTTGCCTTTTATCACATCGTATGTTGTTCGACTTTATCAATGAGTTGTGTCTCAAATGTTATCGGTAATT
>JALONZ010000337.1 GCA_025454675.1 Anaerolineae bacterium
CAACCACAAGTCATTACCCCTGTGGATATTCCCCCCATTGTGCCAAAGCATGTCGCTATCATTATGGATGGCAACGGACGCTGGGCAAAAGCTCGCGGTTTGCCACGTACCGAAGGACACCGACAAGGCAAAGAAAATCTGCGCCGTATTTTGGAGGCGTGTGTTGAGTTTGGTGTGGAAATTTTGACCATTTATGCCTTTTCCACCGAAAATTGGGAACGCCCCGCCTCTGAGGTTGGGGTGTTGATGTCTATCCTCAATTTGGTACTCGACCAAGAGGTCAAGAAATTACATAAAAATGGGGTACAAGTCCGTCATATTGGCAAGATGGACGGTGTAGACCCCAAATTGCAAAGAAAAATCTTACAAGCCTGCGAGTATACTAAAAATAATACCCGTCTCATCCTCAATGTTGCCTTCAATTATGGCGGACGTGATGAAATTGTCCGTGCGATTAAGCAGATTGTGGCGGATGGCATCTCACCTGAAGCTATCACCGAAGAAGTGGTCAGCCATTATTTATATACTGCCGACCAACCCGACCCCGATTTGGTCATCCGAACAGGGGGCGAATTCCGCCTGAGCAATTTCTTGATTTGGCAGGGTTCATATGCCGAATATTATAGTACGCCAGCCTATTGGCCCGATTTTGACCGCGATGAATTGCTCAAAGCCTTGTGGGAATATAGCAAACGTCGCCGCCGCTTCGGGATGACAGATGAGCAAATTGATAAATTAGCAGAGTGATAGAAAAAGAGGTCTTTACTGTGAAATCAATTGAACAAATGACACAAGCACTCGCAACACAGCAATATATCTCCACGGATGAAATTTCGACGGTCATGTTTTTAGCCAACAAATTGGGTAAACCACTCCTTGCCGAAGGTCCCGCGGGCGTTGGTAAAACCGAACTCGCTAAAGCATGGGCGGGTGCAAGCGGTAAACGTCTCATTCGCTTGCAATGCTATGAAGGCTTGGACGAAGGCAAAGCCCTGTATGAATGGGAATATGCCAAGCAAATGCTTTATACGCAATTGCTCCGCGACAAATTAAGCCAAATTTTATCCGAAACAGGCACGCTCACCGAAGCCGCCGACCGCCTTGCCCAAGAAGACAACGTATTTTTCTCGGAACGCTTCTTATTAGCCCGTCCGTTGCTCGAAGCCATCACCGCCGATGACCCTGTGGTGTTATTGATTGACGAAATTGACCGCGCCGATGCCGAATTTGAAGCCTTTTTGCTGGAAATTCTCAGTGATTTTCAAGTCTCCATCCCAGAATTGGGTACGATTAAAGCCAAAAATCAACCCGATGTGCTACTCACCAGCAATAACACGCGAGAACTGTCTGAGGCGCTCAAACGCCGTTGTTTATACCTATTCGTGGATTATCCCAATTACGATGCAGAACTAAGCATCGTGCGGATGCGCGTTCCTGCTCTGGGCGAAAAATTAGCACGCCAAGCGGTGGAAATTGTTCAAGGCTTACGCGAATTGGATTTGAAGAAAAATCCAAGCGTGTCCGAAACAATTGATTGGGCGAAGGCATTGGTGATGATTAATGCCGATGCGCTGGATAAAAAGACACTCGAAACGACCCTGACCGTGTTGCTCAAACACGAATCGGATGTCCAAAAGGCGAAACGTGTTTTGGTGGAAGGTGGCAAACCCCACCCACTAGACCGCCGTCCGCGTCCGGGTGGGCGTTATAACTAATTTGATGTGGTTGTGTACGGATGCGCTTCTGTGCGTCCCATTGTGGACGGCAAAAATGCCGTCCCTACAACCTCATCCATAGGATAATCTATGAAAATTAACCCCAAAAACGGACATATCACCCTCACCGAAGTGGGTAATAAAATCATCACCCCCAATATGCCGTCTGCGCGATATATGGGGCTTGGATTCAGCCTCAACAAACCAGACCACCCCACCACATCAGGGCAAATTCGCCAAAAAACATTGCCACCCATCACAGTACAATTTGATGGCGGCAAACTGAACGCGATTTTTATACCAGTGGTTTCACATGGCGGTTACGAAATGTACCTTGAGCAAGCCTATCGTTATTTGGAACAGATGGGAATAGATGCACAGGGATATGCTTGGGGTGAGGTGGCTATTGATGAATTAGGCGCAACTGGCAATATGTGGATAGAAATTCAATATTATCAACAACCGATTAAAGAGAAAATTCGATGAAAATTAACCCCAACAATGGACAATTTACCCTATCAGAATTTGGCAATCGGGCGCTCATCCCCAAAATGCTACCCAACGATTACATCAAATTAGGATTTAAGCTAGGGAATCCAAATGACCCATCGGCGCAAGGACATATTGACCAAAAAACATTTTCATTTTTCACTGTTCAATTTCAAGATGGGCGGTTAAAAAGCATTACACTTGGCTTAGATGGCAATCAAGTTAAAACACAACTCAATCAACTCGGTATCAAACCCCAAGCCTATGATTGGGGTATTGTTCAATTGGGGTCACATGCCCAATCAGGCGAGGCATGGATAGAAATTCGCTATAAATAACCTATTTCGGCTCAGTTGGTGCAGATTCTTCGGCAGAACTCGCCGTTGACCATGTGCCGAATGTGGTCAGAGATTCGGCAGGCGGGGTATAACCATTTTGTGGTGGCTCAATCGGTTGGGGCGCGCTGGCATTTTGTTTGATTTGCCCACTCAGTTTGACATTCTCTTTAATTGCCATCTCGCGTTGAACTTCATCCAAATTGCGTTCAATGTCTTTTTGTGCCTCGTCCAATTCTTTCATATACGGTTTCATCAAATTGCGCGTGGCTTGGCTGATATTTTGGCGGGTGGGCGGGGTTTTAGGTAATTCGACATTCATACCCGCATCATTCATCTCTTTTTGGATGACCATCATCATTTCGCCCCAAATTTTGCGAACACGCGCAAAAAATTTACCCGCATGATATGCCCATTGCACCACGCGCTTGGGACCCGCCACCACCATCGCAATGACGATAATCAGCAAAAGTTCGACACCACCAACACCAAAAATTTCCATTACAGCACACACCCAACTTAAAAGATACATTATATAGGCGTTTTATCTGTGGCGGACATACGAGGCTAAAGCCTCTAATCCGCCATTACACCCTTAAACCGGGTATTTTGTAATGGCTGACTAGCGCAGTGCGCGTATGTCAGCCACATTTCACCTATATCATCATATCTATAACGAACATATCAATCATATTTTACGCCAAAACAGGTCTTATTTTAAGCCCATAGGTGTGTCACAAATGTAACTTTTTAGGATACAAAAAATTTACATGCTTGTGACCAATCTCCATACCCAGATGTGTATTGTGTGATAAAATAGGGATAACATGAATTGGTCAGAAAGGTTTTGATGATTATGCCAACAGGAATTCCGGAACTATTGCTCATTTTGGTAATTGTAATGGTATTGTTTGGTGTTGGGCGCATTGGGAAAATCGGCGGGGAATTGGGCAGTGCAGTTGCCAATTTCCGCAAAGGCTTGAATGATGGTAAACCAGCACCCGCCACAACAGAAGACAAAGACAAAAAAGAATAATCACATCGGTTGATGACGATTATCGTGTAGGGGTTTGCCATGGCAAACCCCTTTTTTGACATTTCCTCATTAGATTTTTGCCAAATAAATTTGTGGCAATATCAATCCCTTGTTATAATTTAACGAATCTCTGCACAAACAGGGATTTTTCTTCATATTGTGTTAAATTATCGTCCACATTTAACAAGGGACTTAGCTTATGGGAAACCCCAACGCCCAAACCATTTTATTTTTATCCAGCGCCTTCAAAGGCGAGCGCATGATAGAGGCAGTTAAATCGGCGGGGATGAATGTCATCCTCATCACCGATGAAGAAAATCGTCATCAACCGTGGCC
>JALONZ010000338.1 GCA_025454675.1 Anaerolineae bacterium
AGTCCTAGTTCTATCCTTCCTGCCGTCAAAATACAATCCACACAGCACACTGTTTGGGCCATCCTGTAGGCGGCGTCGCGATTTACGTCGTTATCTGTGGGCCTTAGTTCGGTCAACAACCATCGACATACCAGCAGCATGAAGTATACCTACATTTTGCAGAGTAGCATTGACAATCGACGCTGTACACCGATCAGACTCTCCATACCCGTCGCATGCTCGTGCCACATTAGGAAAATTAATTTTTAGTAAGTTAAATAAGTAGAACAATAAAAACTAGTATGTGTACTTCGGCAATTATTTGAAATTATGTTATCACAAATGAAGCGATTCAACTCACCATGACATTTCCTGTACGCTATGTCGTCCCTGAACAAACGTCATAACCCAATTCAATCTTATGTGAAAGGTAATTTTTATGACCCCAAATAGCACCGATACCGCCCAATTCATTGCTTCACTCGCACCCATGCAAACCGAAATTGCCCAAATCGAAGCCGATTACACCGCATCCCTCGCCGAATTGGATAGGCAACGCACCAGCAAACGCATTGATGCCGATAACCTGCGCCTCGATTTCACTAATCTTCGTAAACAGGTCGAATCACTCGCCGAAGATATTGCCGATTTGCGCGAAGATTTGGATGATTTGGGCAAATTACCCGCCGTCCAAACGGTTGCCAACACCCTTTCGATGTCATTTGCGGATTGGCATAGTCATGTTGCCCAACTTGAAACGGATTTTGACGCGCTAAAAACCGCGATTCGTGCCGATGAAAAAATTGCGACTTATTTGGATAATGGCGGTCGGCGGGGCATTTTTAGCCGTAAACCTGATTTGGATGCTGACCTCATCACCCAATTTTTGGCGTATGACCAAGCCTTAGTAGATACATTGGCAGGCTTGACCACATTTGAGGCGGATGGATTACCTGCTTATATCGAACAGGCGAAAGCAGGTGTTGAAGCGGATTATCAAACAGGTGTGGCACAAGCCGAAGCCGATAAACTGGCTAAAGTTGAAGCCATTCGCGCCCGCTCATCCGCATTATTTGATGGGTTAGGGGATATGTCACGCGCATGGCAATATAACTTATGGGAGCATTTCATCCGCACCGCAAAACGTGCTACAGAATTTCCGAAATTGCTTCATCTGGGCAAATATATTGGCGCGGATGCGTTTGGTGTTGATGTGCCGATGTTCATCCCATTCCAAACACATAAACACCTCATCATTCTGGCGGATGATGACCATTTTGCCCAAGCACAAGGTTTATTAGTCTCTGTCATCATGCGCTTGGTCGTTACACTGCCACCCAATAGCGCCAAATTTACCTTGATTGATACCACCAATGGCGAAAAACTGCCATTTGATAAACGCCTGCCAAAAGATTTAGGTGGGGATGGGCTTATCACCGATGCCGATGGTATCAGTGATGCACTTCAAGCAGGGTTACATCATATCCGTCAAAATGGACAGGATATTCTCCGCTATGACAACCTCACGGCTTATAATGACCAAGCTAAAATCCCTATTCCATATCAATTCATCTGCTTTGCCGATTTAACCAATGGATTGAATCCCAAATCGGCGGAACGCTTAGAAACACTCATTGAACGAGGCGGAAAAGCAGGCGTGTTGGTGTTGGGGGTGATGCGCTCATCTCTTTCTGTGGTGAATATGAACATGCTCACCCGCGAATCGGTCATCATTTGGGCAGATGCAAACGGCTTTTCGGTGAATGGAATGTCCTTTGAAGCGGATACTATCACCGATAAAGCCTTACTGGGGGGGGTGCTATCCGCATTACGAAGCTAACTGCTTTGTATGAGTCACTTGTGTAGAATAGCCTATAATTTGCAATATGACCGATTTACATGAAAAATTTGCGAATCTTTAGGCTATTTTTGGCGTATCATGCTATGATAGTGAAGAAATTTACTTTCTTGTGATAAAGGTTATTTGCATGGCTGGTATGCGTATTGAACAACCTCTCTCCCCCAATCCTGAATGGGAAAATGTTGTTACGAAAGGGTTGCAAGCCTATAACCTGCAAGCGGTGGGTTATCGTGACCCTGAACCCCTCTCGTTATTTGTTTTAGATGAGCATGATGCAGTTGTGGGTGGGTTATTGGGAATGTCTCAATGGGGGTGGTTACATATTGAACGGTTATGGCTGGATGAATCTATACGCAAACAAGGGTATGGTGAACAATTGATGCAACGTGCCGAAGATATTGGGCGGGAACGTCAATGCACACATATTATTTTAGAGACATTTACCTTTCAGGCATTGCCCTTTTATCAGAGATTAGGCTTTTCGATTTATGGACAATTGGATAATTTTCCACAAGGGCATAGCCAATACTTTCTGAAAAAATCGCTATTGCCAAAGCAAAAAGATTTTGCACCCACGCATACCTATCATGATGATTTATATCATGTCAATCTACCCGATAAAACATTCACCGATAAATATTTAATGGCGTTATATCAGATTATTCTGGATTTGCTTAATCGGCATAGTCGAGACGATTTACTGAAACAGATTGTTGAAGATGCCGCCCTCTTTTTAGATGCCCCATATGGTGAGATTATGCTGTTGGAGGGGGATGAACTGGTTGTTTATGCCTTTACCAATAATCAGCCATATTTGCTTGGCGACCGTGTAAAACGTGGGGAAGGTTTGGCAACATGGCGGGCAATAGATACCAAACAACCCGTTTTGATTGATGATTATTCCACATGGTCGGGCAGACGGTCTTTATATGAGCAATCACAATTGCACGCGGTGCTTAATTTGCCAATTTTGCGCGGTGATAAGTGCATTGGTGCGTTGGGCATGGCACGCCTTGAACCTGATTACCCATTTGATGAAGAGGATGTTCAACGCGGGATGCAATTTGCCCAATTGATTGCGGTGGTCATTGATAATGTCGAATTATATGAAAAAGCCTTACAAGAAATTGAAGAACACAAACAAGCCCAAGCCATTATCCAATTTCAAAATGAAACATTACGCCAAACGAATATTGCCTTAGAAGAAGCGCGTAAACAAGCTGATGAAGCCAATCGTGTGAAGAGTAAATTTGTGGCGAACATGTCGCATGAACTCCGTACCCCATTAAATGCCATCATGGGATTTTCTCAACTCTATATCGAAGGGCTTTTGGGGGATGTTACGGATGAACAAACAAAATTTATGGAACGCATTTATTCCAATTCTAAGCAATTGTTATATCTGATTAACCAAGTCCTCGACTTCTCGAAGGTGGAATCTGGATTTTTAGAAATTACGCCCGTTGAGTTTAATGTGGCGGGTTTAATCAATGATATTTTTAATGAGACAGAATCATTGGCAATTCGCAAACAACTGACATATCAAATTGATTTACAACCGAATATGCCACCCCGTGTTTATGGTGATTTTGGGCGGATTAAACAGGTGATTATCAATTTTATCTCCAATGCCATTAAATTTACGGATAGTGGTCAGGTGATACTTAGTTGTGGCGCGAGTGAGGATAAGATGTGGTATGTGTGTGTATCAGATACTGGGATTGGCATTTCTGATGACCAAATGGATACCATCTTTGAAGAGTTTCGTCAGACCGAAAAGGGACGTGAGCGGGGCGGGACGGGTTTAGGTTTATCCATTGTCAAAAAATTAGTCACCCTCATGGGGGGGTATGTCACGGTTTCTAGCCAAGTGGGGAAGGGTAGTCAATTCACAGTTCACTTACCCATCCGCTATGACCCCAAACAGGTTAATGCACCGCGCCCATGAGTGGGAATTGAAATTTGTTTTTGCATACCGATATTTCCATGAAAAATTTATAAATCTTTAGACGATTCGTTATGTATCGTGCTATGATACACATAGTTTTTTCTAAAATGATGA
>JALONZ010000339.1 GCA_025454675.1 Anaerolineae bacterium
GGCAGTTTGGGCATGATGCGCTTCGATTGGCGGTCTGGTGTGTTCATCGCAGAAATTCGTTTCACACATAACCCCTCCCCCACCGATATTTACATCCCCAAAATCTGGTATCCGCACGGCGCAGAGATTTTGGTCAGCAGTGGTACATGGGAGATGACCGATGAGCGCAATAACCAAGTGTTGCGTTGGACGGGTGCAAATGGTGGCACGGGGCAAATCACAATTACACCAAAGGATGGATAACCCATGAGCATTGATTTTGGCAAAACGGCGCAAGATTATAAAACCCATCGGCAGGGCTTTCCCCCTGCTTTTTTTGATAAATTGGCAGAGGCAGGCATCATCGGCGCGGGCAAACGCGCGTTGGATGTTGGCACGGGGACAGGCACAGTCGGGCGCGGAATGGCGCTGGCAGGGTGCAAAGTGACTGGGCTGGATATTTCTAATGAGCTAATTGAACAAGCCCAAATTTTGGATGATGAGGCAGGTGTGGATGTGAATTATGTGATTGCCTCCGCCGAAGACACGGGCTTACCAAGTGCTTCATTCGATATTTTCACGGCGGGGCAATGTTGGCACTGGTTCAATCATCAACGCGCACTGGATGAGGCACGCCGTTTGTTGGTGAATGATGGCACATTGGTCATCGCCTATCTGGATTGGATTCCATTGGCGGGCAATGTGGTGGAACTCACCGAAAAATTGATGCAAGCCCATAATCCCAATTGGACGGGCGCAAATGGCACAGGCTTATATGCCCATTACCTAAAAGATATTGCCGAAGCGTGGTTTCGGGATATTGAAACGCATTCATTCGACCTCAACCTGATTTATACGCATGAGGCATGGCGTGGACGGGTTCGTGCAAGCGCGGGGATTGGTGCAAGCCTACCCCCCGACCAAATTCAAGCCTTTGACCGCGACCATGCCGACCAATTGGCGCGTCATTTTCCGCAAAATCCGCTCGAAGTGCATCATCGTGTGTGGTGGATTGTAGCGCGAAAATGACTTTTTGCGTTTGTGGCTCATCAGATGATATAAGCCATTAGAGTATGGGTCTAAAACCATCGCAATTATTATGAAAATTCTAATGTTTGTTACTTGGTGAGGGCGCAATAATGTGTTAGACTATCCCACACTAAAAAATCTTCTTTCGATAGCATCTCACTATCATAAGTTGGCAGAGCAACACCATATCTGTTGCAAATGAGAATTTGTTGCAGATAGACTCGAAATTAGTTAACAGCTTATTTTTAAGGAGCAAACATGAAACGTAATCTTGCACTATTTCTTCTCGTGTTACTCTTGGTGAGCGCCTTTTCGTGGAGCATCACTGCTCAAGGCAAAACCCTCACCATCGCCTCTGGTACGGATATTGAAAGCACCAATATTCATACCGTCACATCCTCCCCATCGTTCTCCGTCCTCGAACACATTTATGAACCACTTTTCTCGATGAGCGAAGAGGGTGTGCTTGAGCCATTGTTGGCAGAAAGCATCACCGCCACCAGCGACACAACTTATGTGATTGAATTGAAACAAGGCATCAGCTTCACCGATGGCACACCCTTCAACGCTGATGCGGTGAAAGCCAACCTCGACTGGGTTTTGAATGCCGATAACGGCGCACCATTCCGCTTCTTGCTGGTGGTCGCTGGCACACCCGCCGAAGTGGAAGTGGTGGATGAATACACCGTGCAAATCACCACCGCCATCCCCTTCGCGCCACTGCCCGCGCACTTATCGCATGGCGCATTGGCAATGATTAGCCCCGCCGTGATTGAACAAGGCACAGATTTTATGGCATCCAACACCGCAGGGACGGGACCATATGTCCTAAGCGAATGGGCGCGTTCCGAACAAGTGGTATTGACCCGCAACGAAGCCTATTGGGGTGATGCCCCCGCCATTGATACCGTCATCTTCCGCGTGATTTTAGAAGCGGGTGCGCGGTTGGTGGAATTAGAAGCGGGAACGGTGGATGTGGCGTTGCGCGTGCCACCCGCCGATATTTCACGCCTCGAAATGAATCCTGATGTGAATGTGGTCATCACACCAGGTCTGCGGACAATTTACATCTTCTTCAATGTGACCGAAGAACCCTTCGATGATGTGCGTGTGCGCCAAGCGGTCAATTATGCCGTAGATAAAGATGCCATCGTCGCCAGCCTGTTTGAAGGCGCGGCATTAGCCAGCCAAGCCCCCTTCGCCCCCCCCATCTTCGGGTATTCGGCACAAACACCCTATGCGCGTGATGTGGAACGCGCCCGTGCATTGTTGGCAGAAGCAGGTGTGGCAGAAGGCACAACCGTCACTCTCTATCACCCCACCGGGCGTTATAGCCAAGATGCGTTGGTCTCAGAAGTCATTCGCGCCCAATTAGCCGAAGTTGGTTTGAATGTCGAACTGCAAACATTGGAATGGACACAATATGTCCCCCATGTTCGCCGTGAAAAACCCGAAAATGATATTCAATTCGCCATGCTCGGCTGGGGTACACCCACCATGGATGCCGATTATGCCCTGTATGCGTTGTTCCATTCCAGTTCAGTCCCTCCAGGCTTTAATGGCGCATTCTATGATAACCCAGAAGTTGACCGCTTATTGGATGAGGCGCGTTCTACCCTCGATGCCGAAGCACGTCAAGCCTTGTATGCCGAAGCGATTGCCATCATCTGGGAAGATGCGCCTTGGCTGTTCCTTTATAGTGAAATTCAAGTCACCGCTGTTCGTAGCAATGTGACCGGCTTCATCATTCACCCCGATGAAAGCGCAATTGCCAACTTCGCTGATAAAGAATAAACCCATACTCAACCTTATCCCCTGCCCTAATGGGCGGGGGATTTTGGGGTGAGGCAAATACCAATCGCTCCAGCGACCAACATCATCCAATTAGAAAGCCATCACTTATGACGACCTTTATTTTGCGCCGTTTTTTATTAGCCATCCCCACCATCATCGGTGTTTCATTTTTGGTATTCATCAGCATCCGCGCCGTGCCGGGTGGTCCCGCGCAAGCGTTGGCGGGTGAATTAGCCACACCTGAATATATCGCCGCCCTAGAGCAAAAGATGGGTTTAGACCGTCCCATCCTCGAACAATACATGCGCTATGTGGGGTCAGTATTGACGGGTGATTTGGGCGTATCCATCAGTAGCCGTGTGCCTGTGACCGAAGAAATTGGCATCCGCCTGCCACGCACCTTGTTATTGACCAGCGTCAGCCTGTTTTTTGCCACCATCATCGGCATTACGATTGGCGTATTAGCCTCCACGCGCCCCAATTCGTGGTTCGATACCGGCAGTATGATTGTGTCGTTGTTGGGCGTATCTATGCCCATCTTTTGGCTGGGCTTGATGTTGATGATTTTCTTCGCCAATTTGCTACCCCAATGGCTGGGGCAACGCACCGCCGTTTTACCGCCTGGCGGGTTTGGCACATGGCAACACATGGTCATGCCCGTCATGGTCTTAGCGACCAGCGCGGTGGCGATACAAGCCCGCATGACCCGCGCTTGCATGTTGGAGGTGTTGCGCCAAGATTATGTCCGTACCGCCCGTGCAAAAGGGATGCGTGAGCGGGTGGTGATTTATCGCCATGCCCTGCGGAACGCCCTGTTGCCGATTGTCACCATCATCGGCTTGCAATTTGGCACGCTGTTGGGTGGCGCGGTCATCACCGAAACCGTGTTCTCGTGGCCCGGTGTGGGGCGTGGGCTGATTGATGCCATCCGCAACCGCGATTATGCCGTTGTGCAAGGGTTTGTGCTGGTCATCACCATCGGCTTTGTGTTCATCAATTTATTGGTGGATGTAATTTACGCCTATCTTGACCCGCGTATTCAGTATCAATAAAAGGCAGATTGCACATTATGACGACAACAACCG
>JALONZ010000340.1 GCA_025454675.1 Anaerolineae bacterium
GCTGAAAATGAACGTTTTATCCAAATCGCCAGTCAATATGAGCGTATCGTCAGTGGCGCAAAACTTGACCATAAATCGGCGTATATCCCGCGCCCCTTATTTGCCCATCATCAATCGCCCGTGTCTGAGCCGGATTCATCACTCACTATCGGCGCGGCGGGTGGCAAATATGATATGTGGGAAGAATGGCGCAGTATTCATCGTATTTTCCGCCAAAAAAATAGCATCACCCCAGAAACGATTTTAGAAATGGGCATTACGAATAATGCAAATCTGCTCAAAAATGCGTTTCCGAATCATCAATTCGGTGACATTGCAGAAGGCATGACCGCCGATATTATTTTTGTGGATTATCAAGCCCATACAGCCATACATCCGCATAATATCGCATGGCATTTATTACATGGCATCGAATCATGGATGGTGGATACAACCATCATCGGGGGTGAAGTGGTGATGCGCCATCGCCAGATGATGACCCTTGATGAAGGGACAATCCTTAAAGAAGCCCGCATCCAATCGCAAAAAGTTTGGGAGCGTTATAAGGTAATAAAACCATAAAACTCCTTTTATGCGTTAGGGATATAGAAAAGCGATACAGTGCATTCAACATTTGAGCAATTCTCACAAACTAAAATTAGCAGTATTGAAACAGGTAATGGACAAGTAGATGTTATTGGATTGCTCATTATGCTCATTTTTGGGATACTCATCGCGGGTGGAATTGGGTATCTTTATTTTTATATTTCAACTGAATTCTATCATCATGTGATTTTGTCACCATTATTTTGTGGGGTAATCGTTGCTTTGTTATGCACCTTAATGATTTATTTGGCGACCTGCCGAAATATGACAATTGCATTTTTATGCGGTATATTAGTCGGAATAGGTGTCTGTGGTGTCTATTGGGGTGCAAAATATCTCAATTATTTGCAAATCAAACAAAACAACATCATTGAAATTTATCAGTCAGACGGTCAAACTCCCCCTACATCTGATATTATATCTAACATCATCAATGATGAATTGATACAAATAACAGGTAACGCAGGATTGATTGGGTTTGTGAGGTTATTATCCCGAGAAGGGCTAACCCTTGAATTAACCAATCGGAGAGGTTGGTACAATTACTTAAACGATAATCCAGCATACACACGGCGATTTACACTCCATATCGAGCCAGAATTTACTTATGTATTTTGGGCAGGTGAGCTATTAGCCATAGCAATAATTGCAGGAATTGCATCGGCGACAACTGCCAAACGCCCCTATTCTGCCGAACTCAAACGATGGATTCAGTATCAATATGTCGGGCAGGTCAGCACAGGCAAAATTAATTCGTTCTTGGAAGCGGTGGCAAATCAAAATTTCATCACAGCAGGTATGATTATTGACCGCAAAAATACGAAAGACGATTACCCATTCTTGGATGTCTATGTGGCACGCGCCACCCCCGCTTCAACAAATGGTGTATTGCGGGTCGTGTTGCATATTTATAATGATAGAATCACAAAAATGGAGAAAGAGTTAATCAATAGCGAATATGAGAATGTGTTACCCATTCTAACAAGTGCAATTAAAAAGCAACCGCTCTATCGGAAAAAGTAATTTTTATTCACAAATATCCCCCATATTCGCGCATAAAAATCGGTTTCCGCTATAATGCTAGTGATAGTAATATCACGTTAGGTTGATTACACACACACAAGGAGTTTTCATCATGCAAAGCACGCCTCCTATTTCGGGGATGCCCAATACAAGCACTAAGATTGTGCGCGGAAATGGCGGATTTAGTATCATCGGATTGCCAATTGCCCTCATTATTGGTGCGATTGGCGCAGTTGCAGTTGGTACGGCACTTTTTTTTAGTAGCAAGCTCGTCTATCTCCTTATAGCATCCCCCCTTTTTGCCGCATTCCTCGCAGGTGGTGTGGCAACGTTAGTCGTCATCATTGGAAAAGTCCGCAATCAGTGGCTCGCCTTTTTGTTAGGCGTACTTATTGGGGCTGGTGCGTATGGAGTATATCGTGCAGGCGAATATCTGGATGTGGTACTTGAACAAGGGACATTTTTCCGCGAAGATATTCGGACAGAACTTGCCAGCAATGGAACAACGATGACCGATGCAGAGGTCGAAGCAATACTCAATGAATTTTTGCTAGAAGAAACTGGTAGCGATGGTGTTATTGGGCTTATCAAAATCCTAGACTTTTTTCTGAAAGAAGAGGTGGATGATATAGGCTTCATCGGCTTCATCAAATATCAGGCGAAGGAAGGGTTCACCATCTCACGGGCAGGAATGAGCAGTTCTAACAACAATCCCCCCATCAAAGATGGTGCTACCTATATCTTTTGGGGTGTAGAATTGTTAATTATGGCAATTGGAACGGGTTTATTTGGAGGTTCACGCGCCAGCCACCCCTTTAGTAATGGGCGTTGGATTGCTTATAAACCCTTTGGCGAGGTGGCGGGTGTAAATGCTGATGCCTTTATGGGTGCATTTCAAAGTGGCGATTTTCGGATGGCATCGCAGGTCATACAACCAATAGACCGCAATAGTCCATTGCCAAAGTTATATCTTGAAGTTGCACGCTCTAATGAGCAATCATCAAATGGTGTCCTGAAAATCACACGACTCACCCCAAATGTCAAGAATAAGAATAAAGACAAAGTCCTATTCCATAAAGAAGTGAGCAATGTGAATTTGCTATTTAACCGCTAAAATAGATTGGCTCATTCCTGATGTGAATGAGCCATTATTTTACCGTTAGCATATCTTTACACGCAGAAAGAATTTATTATGACTGAACCAAAACTCCCGATTGTTATGACGATTGCCGTACTCGGTGGTACAGGCAAGGAAGGCTCTGGCTTGGCGGTGCGGTGGGCATTGAATGGCTACCGTGTCATCATCGGCTCACGCGAGGCAGACAAAGCCATTGCTCGTGCAAGTGAATTAAATGCCGAACTCGGCGGGGAATATTTGATTGGTATGTCAAATGCCGATGCCGCCAAACAAGCGCAATTGGTCGTCCTCAGTGTGCCATATAGCGCCCATAAATCCACCTTAGAAGGGGTCAAAGACTATTTGACGGGGAAGGTTTTGGTGGATGTCACCGTCCCACTCGCCCCACCCAAAATTACATCCGTCAGCATCCCCGAAGGCAAATCGGCGTGCCTAGAAGCCCAAGCCTTTTTAGGCGATTCGGTTAAAGTGGTGGCGGCATTCCAAAATGTGAGCGCCGAAAAGCTAAAAGACCCCACCACAGAGGTGAATTGTGATGTGCTGTTATGCAGTGATTACCCCGAAGCCAAAGAAGATGTCATGGCATTGGTCAAAGCCACAGGGATGCGCGGGATTGATGCAGGCGGATTGGTGAATGCCATTGCTGTAGAAGCCCTCACACCCGTTTTGTTGTATATCAATCGGGCTTATAAAGTTAAAGGGGCGGGCATCCGTATCACAAATCTCGAATGAACGCGCCGTCACTTTCTATTCAAGCCATTGCGGGGATTCCGCTCATCCAACCAGATGATGATTTAGCACAAATCATCATTGATGCGTGCCTTGCCATGAACGAAAACCTACAAAACGGGGATGTGTTGGTCATCTCCTCTAAAATTGTATCTAAATCCGAAAATCGCTTTTTTGATTTACGCGGTATTACTCCCAGCCCAGAGGCGATTCAATTGGCATCCGAAACGCGCAAAGACCCGCGCATTGTGCAATTAGTATTAGCAGAAAGCCTTGCCATATCGCGTAAAGGGACGGGGGTATTGGTCACACATCACCGCTTAGGCTTCACCTCTGCCAACGCAGGCATAGACCAATCGAATGTCGGGGATGAAAATAAGGTGCTATTATTACCCATC
>JALONZ010000341.1 GCA_025454675.1 Anaerolineae bacterium
GCATTGGGCAGGCTGGCAACACCGTTCACCACATCACTCACTTCAACCGTATAAACGCCATTCGCCACTGTTGCGGGCAAAACAGCCGTTATTGCCGATGGGTTGATATAGGTGGTGGTCAAAAAGCCCACATTCCACACGCGCACGGTTGTATTGGGTGTGAAATTATTGCCGATGATAGACAGCCGCGCCTCTGCCCCACCTTGCACAACCGCAGGCTCAACCCCAATCAGGCTAATCTGGGCAAATGTGGGTGTTTCTGGTGTGGATTCTTGCGCCGATGCACCCCACACCATGAGGGTGAATAGGCACAAACCCATGAATAAAATAATGCGAACAACCAAATTACGCGACATCATGTTTAGAATTTTCCTTTTTCTCTAAAGACACCGTTTTGAGCATGGTATCTTCAATAATCTCGCCATCATGCAGGCGAATCATACGGTCTGAATATTCAGCGACATGGGAATCATGCGTGACGATGAGAATGGTTTTCCCTTTTTTGTCGCATAATTGACGGAGCATCGTCATCACAATTTCGCCCGTCTTGCTATCGAGTGCGCCTGTTGGCTCATCACCCATAATAATCGGCGGGTCGTTGAATAATGCCCGCGCAATCGCCACCCGTTGTTGTTGACCACCTGATAATTGATTTGGGCGGTGGTCGGTGCGTTCTGCCATACCCAGTAGTTCCAATAATTCATGCGCCCGTTCTTCGCGGTCTGGCTTGGGCATCCCCGCAAAAACACCGGGTAGCGCCACATTTTCCAGCGCGGTCATGGTCGGCACAAGATGAAATGCCTGAAAGATAAATCCGATTGTATCGCGCCGAAATTCTGCCAGTTCATCGGCTCGCATCGTCTCTAGGCGTTTGCCCGCCACTTCTATCATGCCCTCATTGGCTTTATCCAACCCGCCCAACACATATAGCAGGGTGCTTTTACCCGACCCACTCGGACCCATAATCGTGGCAAATTGACCCTCTGGCACAGCAAACGCCACATTTTTCAGGGCATGTACCCATTGGTTGCCCAAGCGAAAATCCTTATGGATATTTTTGGCGCGGACAATCATTTTTTGTTGTGGTAGCCGTTGCGTTTTCATGGTGTTGCCTCTGGTGTCATCTCTGGTTCAAGCGTCGTCTCAAACATCGGTGCTTCTGCTGTCATTTCATCCATCATCGCGTCAGGTGTCATTTCGATTATCATGCCATCCTGTGGGATTTCTTCAAACGGATTCATCATCCCTTCAATATCTGATGGGGGCATTTCCGACATCGGTGGCACTTCAATGATGGTTTCATCAGTCGGCACATCAGCAGGTTCGGCTTGAATCGTGCCTGTCACCACAGGGGTGATAATCAGTAATGCCACCCATGCAACGATGACCAACATCACCACCAGCCGATTACCATTCAATACTTTGCGCCCACCATAATAAATCATCGTCAATGACCACAACATGAATAACGTGGTTTGTGATGCGGCAGATAACATGAGTGATTGTGCAAAGGGGTCGGCAGTGGCATAAGCAGGGATTTCATCCACCAAGCCCGATAATCCCGATTTGCCCATGACACCGCCCGCCGCGATAAAAATCAATTGCAATGCACCCATCACACCCAATGGCAAACTGGCATACACCGCAATTTGCACATTTTCGCCAATTTGTGGCGGTTTGCCATTGAACATCGGCACAACAATCAGCATGACGCTCAAAACCGCCCACATCAGCACCAATTTTGTGGCTTCAATCAGCGCAATCGTCCAGTTATCCACCGTTTGGGCATTGTCCGCGGGTGTGGCGGGTGCATTCGGGTCTATCGGTGGTGCGCCAAAATCGAGTCCGCCACCAAAATCTGGCGAAATAATTTCTCCGCCACCACCACCAAAGGGGTCTGTAATGGGGATTGCACCTTCGCCTGTTGGTACAGAATCGGCTTGTGTGGTGGCTTGTTGCACCGCGCTAACGCCAATCAGCGCCAAAATGATAAACCCAATCCAAAGCCATTGCCGTGTCTGACGCATACTCGGCAACGTCTCAAAAAAAGTAATCGGCTGAAACAACGCGGTACTCATTTGTGCGATAAGTCCACGTTGGACGGTGCGCCGTGACGCATTCGGCTTCTGACGGCGTGTTGTTTTTTTAATGGGTGCTGTTTGCGCTTCGTCTGGCATAGTAACCCTTTGTATCTGCGTGACCATAATTTGTTCAGGGGAATACAAAAAAATCCCCTACTCCTTTTTATTCTATAACGAATTAGAGACGTTTCCTAAACTGAAATCGTTCCAAAATGATGCTTTTAGCATATTCCAATATCAAAGACGCAAACAGGACTATTAGGCTACGCTTTCTAGGCGCTATTCTTCACACAATATCCACAAATATCCCATAATTAGTTCTATTGTGGTGGGCTTTTGAATTGAATACACTGATAAATATCAGTAAGATAAACTGACTTACTGTTTGTTATCAGAAAGTGGATACATCTATGGAAACCACGCTCACCCCTTACTACGAAGATGATTTGCTCACCCCCAAAGAAATACGCCTCGCCTCTGCGGGTAAATGGTTGGGGTATGGGGCGCTCATTTACGGCGGGCTAACCCTTATCCTTGCCATTGCAGGCATTGTTGCCGGAGTCAATTCCCCGTCTCTATTCAACACCCTCGCAGGACTTACCCTAAACCGATTTACAGGCACGGCAGATGTGGCATTGCTCATCGCCATTTTGTTATCAGTGGGCAATATTTGTGCCGTCATTTGGGTGATGGTCGGTGTATTGGCGCATGAAGTCTGGTCGCCATTGGGGTTATTAGCATGGATGCTATTCAATATCGGTTTGTTGGTCACATTAGGCTATCTGCCTGCCGTGATTGCTATTGGCATGAGCATTTATTTATTCTATAGCCTGCGTGCCGATTTACGCGCTTTTCGGATGAATCCGCTCATGCTCAAAGAATTGCGAGAACGGATGCGTGGCGCACGCGCTTTTGTCGTCTTGAGTGTGTATCTGGGGTTAATGAGTGGTTTTGCCATTTTGGTCTACCTGATTGAACGCAACAATAATCCCGTCACGCTCGCATCCGTCACAGGCGAATTAGGGCGGCGGTTATTCGCGGGAATTGTCGGGTTAGAATTACTCCTCATCCTATTCATCGCACCCGCCTTCACCGCAGGCGCAATCAGCAATGAGCGCGAGCGCAAAACATATGACCTGCTCCATATCACCCTGCTCCCCAAACCATCATTCATCATCGGCAAATTGCAATCCGCCCTCAGTTACATCTTTTTATTGCTACTGGCGGCAATTCCATTGCAAAGTATCGCCTTTTTATTTGGTGGTGTGACAGAAGTGGAAGTGGCAATTTCATTCCTCATTTTGATGGTCATGGCAATCGCATTTGGCACAGTCGGGTTATATTTTTCCACAACCGTAGAACGCACTGTGACTGCCAGTGTGCGGGCATATGCGTTGGCATTTGCCATCACAATCGGCTTCTGGTTGGGCTTGAGCATCCTGACGCGCTTCTTGACCGAACTTTTTTCGGGGACGAATGCCACCATCACCGCACAAGGCTTTTTGATTTATCTGCAAGCCATTGCCAATGGTCTCAATCCGATTGTGGCGGCGCTGACCTCACAAGAAATTTTGGTCAATCAGCAAGGCGTGTTCTTTTATGAAGTCATTCTGCGCGATAGTAGCCGTTTGCCCGTTATCGCCCCATGGCTGATATTCACCGTGATTTACATGCTCCTCTCGTCTGTGATGGTCGTGCTGGCAGTCCGACGGATGCGCCGTGTTGAGGCATAAGGAACATTTGGCAAACAAAAATCGTTCATAGAATGTATTGAAAGGCAATGTATCATG
>JALONZ010000342.1 GCA_025454675.1 Anaerolineae bacterium
ACCGCGCTCGAATTTGATTTGGATTAGCAACATGAGCAAACAATGGCAATCGCCCATTCTACCGCCCATTTCCGATGACTTGCGCGAGGCGACTCGAATCGGCATAGACCCATTTGGTGATGACCTCATCGCACGCACCCTTGCCCAACGCGGCATCACTACTGCCCAAGAAGCCCGCGCCTTTCTCTATCCCGACCAATACACCCCCGCCAGCCCATACGATTTACCAGACATGCAAATTGGGATTGAACGGATTCAGCAAGCCATCGCCAACGCCGAAAAAATCCTCATTTGGGGCGATTTTGATGTGGATGGTCAAACCGCCAGCGCGTTATGGGTATCGGCATTAAGCACACTTGGCGCAAAAGTGGCGCATTTTATCCCCAACCGCGCACAAGGGCATGGTATTCATGTGCCAATGCTCGAAAAAATTATCAATGGTGAGTGGAAAAACGGATTTATTCCGCAATTGGTCATCACCTGCGATACAGGCATCACCGCGCATGAAGCCGTTCAATTTCTGAATAGCAAACACATCCCGATTATCATCACTGACCATCACCAATTGGGCGAAACGCTCCCCCCCGCCTACGCGGTCATCAATCCGCAACGGTTGGATGACGCGCATCCCAAACGCACCTTACCGGGTGTCGGTGTGGTGTTTGAATGTGTGCGGGCGTTATATACGCGGTTTGATAAAGATGAAAGCACACTCACCCCATTTTTAGACCTTGTGGCGTTGGGGATTGTGGCAGATGTGGCGGTACAACGTGGGGATACCCGTTATTGGTTGCAAAAAGGCTTGCCCATTTTGCGCCAAACCACACGGCTCGGTTTGCAGGTGATGTACGAATTGGCAGGCATTCAACCCGATAGGCTGAATGAAGAAACAATCGGTTTTCAGATTGCGCCACGCCTCAATTCGTTGGGACGGTTGGATGAGGCAGGGTATGCAGTAGATTTCCTCCTCACAGATGATTTGGAACACGCGCGAATTTTAGCCAATCGACTCGAAGCCCTCAATTTGGAGCGCCGTTTTTTGAGTGATGAAATTTTTGAGGGCGCACTGGCGCAAACACGCCAAAATTCATTATTACTCGATTCGCCGATAATCGTCTTAGGTCATGAAAAATGGCATGGCGGGGTGATTGGCGTGGTTGCAAATCGGTTGGTGGAGCATTTTGGCAAGCCCGTGATTTTATTCACCTTTGCCGATGGTGTGGCACGGGGGTCGGCGCGGAGCATAAGCGGGTTGGATATTACCGCGTGCATCGCCGACTGTGCGCCGTTATTACTCGGCTATGGTGGGCATACGATGGCGGGCGGTTTGAGCCTATCGTTGGATAATCTGCCGGATTTTCGGCGTGAAATCGCGCGGGCGGTGCGGAATCGGTTATCCCCAACGGCATCCACCGATGCACCCATTTTGAATATTGATGCGTACATCCCCCTATCTGCGATTACATTCGATTTTTTGGCGAATATAGACCGCTTACGACCATTTGGGGCAGGCAATCCATCGCTCACATTTGCCACGGAGCGCGTGACGATGAAAAGTTATCGGCAAATTGGCAAAACCCAAGACCACCTAAAAATCACGGTGGAAGATGAAGCGGGGACACTCCAAGATATATTTTGGTGGCGTGCTAACCCCGATGATTTACCCACTGGCAAGTTTGACCTCGCTTATGTCATCAAGACAAGCGTCTATAAAGAAGAACTACAAATCACGGTGGAATGGGTAGATGCCCGTCTGATTGAATCTGAATCGGATGAAAAACCACCCTATTCGGGCAGAAATGTCACCTTCACCGATTATCGGAGTTTATCCGAAGGTGAAGCCATTGCCGAATTGATTCAAATGGGGAAAGAGGCGCTCATCTGGAATGAAGGCGATGCCATTGTTGGTGTCACATCCAAACGGCGACATGAGCTATATCCCGCGCGAAAATTGGTCATCTGGTCATCACCGCCCAGTCCGATTGTGTTGGCGGATGTATTGCATCGGGTCAATCCAGCCGAAATTGTGTTATTCGGGGTCAATCCGCGAGCCGATTCGATGAATGGCTTCATCTCACATTTGGGGTCAGTCGTCAAGCAAGCCGTCACCGCGCAAAAATCGCTGGTTTTAGATGTGGTTGCGGGTGAATTGGCACATACACATGAAGCGATACTAGCAGGGCTGGAATGGTTATCGGCACGCGGGCATATCACCATCGAAAATATTGTAGATGGTGTGGTAAGCGTGCGCGAGGGTGGCATTAAAGCACCCGACCAGAATAATCCGACCACTGCAAAATTGGCGCACCTCTTACAAGAAGCCGCCGCCTATCGTGGGTTATATAAGACCTTAGAGAGTACAAAATTCCCACATTAAGATTTGAGGAATGTGTCGCTTTTTTCATATTTATAGGGTACGCTTAAGCAAAAATATCCAACATTATCCAACATGATGAGGGCAAAAAGCCATGCGTATCCAACGAAACCGTTCACGGTTGTCATTTCGTACACGCCGTAAATCGAGAATGGGATGCACCCCATTTTCGTTATTACTGATTGGTGTGGTCGTGGTTATCGGGCAATTTGCCCATCAATCCACAAGCCACGCTGAATGATGCCCAACGCGCCTTTGATAAAGGTGATTTGGATAATGCGATTGCCATCTCGCGGAATATTTGGCAAGCCAGCCCCGCCCAAATTGATGCGCTCATTTTGTTGGCTCGCGCCCTCATTTATCGCAGTTATGCCGATTATGACCGCCAGATAGACCGCGAAATTGCCCTACAAACCACGCAAAACGCCATTGACCAATTTCCCCAAAATTTGGATATTCGCGCCATTCATGCCTTTGCTTTGCAAGCCAATAACCAGCCCGTCCCCGCCGCACAATTGGCGCAAGATGTATTGAATCGCAACCCCAATCATACACTGGCGCGGGTGGCGTTGGCATTGGCATATGGGCGGGTAGGCGGATATGACAACGCGCTCACACAAGCACGGCAGGCACTCGAAACAACAGAACCCCAATATCGAATAGACAGTTTGCGGGCGCAAGCCATCAGTCAAAGCGATTTGGGACGCTACCGTGAGGCGATGCTCACCATGCAACAAGCCATCACGATTAACAACAAACTCGCCGTTTTACAATTTGAATATGCCCTGTTCGCCCTGCAAGTTAGCGATGCCGATACCGCCACCGCCGCTTATTTGAATATCCTCGCATTTGCACCCACCAATATCAAAGCACAATTGCGGATGTGCGAATTGTATAGCACCTTGCGCGACCCCGAAACGGCGATGCGCTACTGTCAGGGGGTGGTTAACCGTGCGCCGTCTTGGGCGGATGGTTGGTATTTATTGGGGCGCGAATATTTTTGGCAAGGGCGATTTGCCCAAGCGCAGGATGCGTTCAGCCGTTGCACCGCCCTACAAACCGCGCAAAATATCCCCACCCAAGACTTACATTTGGAATGTTGGTATATGCAAGGTCAATCGGCAGAAATTTTGGGGGATTGTGATAATTTGTTGCGGATTTATGAGGAATTTAAGGGCATCACCCTACGCGGAAACCTTCCGCAGACGTGGACATATCCGCCAGAAGGTCCCGCGATTTGTGTGGGGCAATAATAATTAGGCTTCTTTGACCAATTCGGTCAGACGGCGTTCTTGTTGGGTGAGGATGCGGTGCATCACCAATTCCACCACGCGCAATAAGGCTTGCGAATTGTGTTTGATGTATTGGTCAAAATCGGCGCGACTAATTTCGAGGACGGTAGACTCTTCTGTCGTCACCACATCCGCCGTGCGCGGTGTATCTAAAATCAAAGCAATCTCGCCAAAGCTACTACCCGCGGTTTGATAATCCAACACAAATTTTTTGCCTTCTTTGGTGCGGAATACATCCACCTTGCCCACCAATAGCACATAAAACGTATCTTCGATTTTTCCTTCGGTGCATAAATAAATGCCTGCGGGGTAGGTGTTGATTTTGCCATGATTGAATAATAAATCCACTGTTTCAGTGGGGGCATTTGTGAACACACTGCTCAAAATTTGCTTGGCTTGTTGAATGGACACCATGGTTATTATCGCTCCTGAATATCAAAATGGCAGAAAAGGATGTTTAACTATAACATCATCCTGCCATTTTGACGAAAATTTAATTTACTTTGCCCTCCAATGTGTATTGGCTAAAAAATGCCCACATCAATTCGCTGGCAGAAATGGATTGTGTTACATATCCGCCAAAGCGGTCGCTCAGGCGGGTTAAATTTGCGCCTGCCCATGTATGCCCACCTCCTAAGACGGTGTATAAAATCACGTCCGCCCCACCCGAACAATCGGTATAGGCAAGGCGGGTTACATCATCGGCAATCGTTTCGCTTTGCGCGTTCAAATCACATTCATTGCGTTCTGCCCATGTCAGCGTAAACGATTCAATACTGGGAAAATTGAACATGGCAGAATCACCGCCTTCATATGGCACAATCGAATCGGCTGTCCCGTGAAACAAAATAAATGGGATGGAGCGGTTCGGCTCGCATCCGCCAAATTCGGTATATGCACCCGCCACCCCGCCGATTGCTGTGATGCGGTCACTCAATTGGCACGCCAAGCGATAACTCATACCCCCGCCATTCGATAATCCGTTGGCATAAACCCGTGTGCTATCAATGCACAGGCTTTGGCTAATGGTATCAATCATGTCGCTAAAAAATCTCACATCATCAATTTCGCCCTCAAGCCCCGCGAATAAACCTGTTTCCCAACGTGCGATGACTCCAGACCCTTGTGGATAGACCAAAATGAAGCCATTTTCTTCTGCAACAGCTTCCCAACCCGAATATCCCGCCAATCCGAGTGCGCCTTGTGCAAAGCCGTGTATGGCAAAAACCAACGGCACGGGCGTTTGCGTGTCATAACTGGCGGGGATATACAAATAATAAAAACGTTGCACATCCGAATATTCGATGGTCTGCATGACCAATTCGCTACGGGCAAAATCGGGCATAGCGGGGCATGTGGTGGTCTGTAGCGTGTTCTCTTGTAAGGGCGCAACATGTTGCGCCCTTACATCCACCTCTGCGGATTGCGCCCCTACGCCACTATTAAACTGAACACCAAAAACGACCAATAACAAGACAAGTTTCATGAGTTGGGTTATCATCTATAAATCCTATCTGTAGGGACATGATATATCATGTCCATGCCTAAAAATACGTTATAAACCCTATCGTACTACGTTTTATTTAACACTTTGTGAGGAGATATTATAAAAAATGACATTACCGAGTCACTATCAAAAACTGACCGCCACCCAATATAGCAAAAATTTTCGGCAAGCTGTGCAATTACAAACCGTCCCGCTCACCCTACCAACGGGAGAAGACATTCTCATCAAAAATATGTATGCGGGAGTCAATGCCGCCGATACGATGATGGCGGCGGGTCAATATTTGCTCCCCACCCCGCTCCCGTGTGATATGGGCGCGGAAGCCGTTGGTCAGGTGGTGGCAGTTGGGGCAGATGTGCATCAATACAAAGTCGGTGATTTTGTATTGACCAATGCGATTGGATGCGGGTATTGCGATTATTACACCATCTCCGCACGACGCGCCGTCGCCATTCCTGCCGCCACACCGGAAATTATGAGCCTATCCATCGGCGGATTGACTGCATCCATCGGCTTAGAAGTCACTGGTGAGATGAAAGCAGGCGAGACGGTGCTGGTCACGGCGGCGGCTGGTGGAACAGGTCAATTTGCGGTGCAATTGGCAAAATTAGCAGGGTGCAAAGTGATTGGCACATGCAGTAGTGATGAAAAAGCCGATTTACTCCGCAGTTGGGGTTGTGACCGCCCAGTAAATTATAAAACCGAGAATTTGCGCGATGTGTTGAAAAAAGAATTCCCCAAAGGGGTGGATGTGGTCTTTGAAAGTGTTGGTGGCGATTTATTTGATACCTGTGTAGATAATCTGGCGCGGTTTGGGCGTTTGGTTACACTGGGTTTCATCACCGAATACAAAGACCAACCCGATGTCGTGACGGGCGTGCGGATTTATTATAAATTGTTGGGCAAAATGGCATCCATACGCGGATTTAATCTGAATCTGTTTTGGAGTCGTCCGCATATTTTGGGGGAACATATGGCAAAACTCATCGGGTTATTGGATGCGGGCAAATTGCGCCCCAGCATTGACCCCACCGTGTTTGATGGGGTCGCCAGCGCGGTGGATGCGGTGGAATATTTGCAAGCGGGACGGAATAGTGGCAAGGTGATTGTGCGGTATTA
>JALONZ010000343.1 GCA_025454675.1 Anaerolineae bacterium
TCCTCGAATATCGGGCTGGTTGGTTAAGCAATTCCACACCAAGCGAAGTTCAAAAAACTTTCCCATTGATATTTTCACTCGAAACGAATCGCTTAGGGTTATATCGCCAATTGAGTAGGGCGGCGTATCACCTGAATTTTGGCTATTATGGCTGGAAATATCGCGGATTGACCACATTGGAATTTGAATCGGGGGAACGTTTTTTATATGATTCTGGATTAAATGCGGGGTCGGTGGCGCTTCAATATTTGTTCAGTGTGAAAAGTGATGTGAATAGCTGGCGAAATGCAGTTAGCACACAGCAAGGCTTTTTTGCGGTGTATTATGCCTATTTTGGCAATCCTTTTGAGGATAAAGACCCAATTATCCTTTCTAATTTAACCCAACCCGAATTTGCATTGCCATTTGGCGCGGGTGAAACGTGGTTTTTTACAGGTGGGGCGCATGGTGGTTGGGCGAGTAGTAGCGCGTGGTCGGCATTGGATTTTGCCCCGCCTGATGAACGCACAGATGGCTTATTCTGCTTTGTATCTGAGTATTGGGTACGTGCTGTTGCCGATGGCATCATTGCGCGTAGTCAACATGGAGGTGTATGGTTAGATTTAGATGGCGATGGAGATGACACAACAGGATGGGTGGTGTTTTATTTGCACATTGCCACCCAAGACCGCGCACTCGTTGGAACAGTCGTGAAAAAGGGCGACCCAATCGGCAGGGCATCATGCGAGGGGGGGTATTCCACCGCGACCCATCTGCATATTGCACGAAAATATAACGGCGAATGGATACCCACGGATTGCCCCCTATGTGCCTCGCATGATGCACGTCCTACATTTAATTTGGGGGGGTGGCAAGTTGTGAGCATTCCGAATCAGGAATATCAAGGTTATTTAGATTTTAATGGTCAACGCCTGACCGCCGAGCAAGGGCGTGTATCGGTTGTGAATCGAATCTCATGGTAAGCAAAATGATGAAAAAATTGATGTATGTGATGATAATATGTTTATTTGGTGGGGCGATGTTGACCAATTTCGTGAGTTATACCGCCATACAAGCCCAAGTTCCAACCCCAACTGCCGCGCCAGTAGTAATTGCGACACCAACGCCTTTACCTACGATTGGCGCAACGCTTGAGAACACACCGTTACCCACATTTACCCCAACTGAACCCGGTCCCGTTCAACTGGAGGTTGCTGGAAGTGAAGGTGTGAATGTGCGTCTTGAAGCCGACCCTGAAGCCGATTTGTTAGGGACGATTCGCCCCAGTGAGCGATATGTAGTCACAGGGCAATACTTTTTATGGTATCAGATTCGATTTGAACAATCTCCCACTGGCTTAGGGTATGTGTTTGGTGAATTGGTGACTATCATTGGCGACCCTAGCGAAATTAAAGACCTGACCCTCATTACGCCAACACCACAAGACCCCAACGCTGTGAATTTGACCGCAACATTTGAAGCCGTGTTATTAACACCCGGTGGTGATTTGACATTAACGGTATCTGTGCGCGAAATTTTGCCACCATCACAGCAATTGGGTGCTGTTCAGCAAGATGCCGTTGCCACACCACGCCCCATTTTGCCCACCTATACCTATCCGCCGAATATTATCGCGCAAGCACCAACACCAAGTGGTGATTCACCCATTTTAGTGCCTAATGTTACCACAAGTAGCAATACACCCAGAGGTGGCATTGCCCCAATTACACCGATTTTGGTTTTGGGCGGGTTGGGCATCATTGGATTACTGTTATCAAGGTTATTCAATCGGCGTTAATCTGGTTCTACAAAACGGTCAGTAGCAAGGTCAATTGCAATAATATCGTCCACAGATAGCCCATCGATGACTTCACTGACCGTTTGACCGATGAGACCTAGTTCAATTTCAACATCGCGGGACAAGGTATCGCCACGCACGATATTCACATAAGCGCGGTTATCTCGGTCACGGCGGATATAGGCATTGGGGATGATGATTACACCCGTGCGTTCCTCAATGATGATATTGGCTTCTGTGGTCATGCCAACACGAATACGTGGGTCGTTATTGGTAAGGGCAATGCGTACATCATAATTGACAATGCCGTTTACGTTCTGACCAAATGGTGAGATGCTATTCAGCCTGCCCCCGATAATTACATCGGGCAACGCATCGAGCGTAATGTCCGTATTCATATCTTCACGGATGAGGCGAATATCGAGTTCATCCACCTGAATTGTGACCCAGAGTGGGTCAATATCGGTGATTTCTACGATTTTAACATTGGGGGCGACCAATGCGCCAATTTCTGTATTTTGTGCCGATACGATACCATCAAATGGCGCGGTTAAGATGGTGCGATAAAATGTTGTTTCTGCACGATTGACCCGTTCTTGCAATTGATTAAGCAAAATTTCTTGTTGTTGGATTTGGGAAGGCTGTGCGCCTGCCTGAATTCGTGCCAATTCTGCCTCTGCCTGACGAATTCGCGCCCCTGCCGCGCTCAATTGGGGCGAGGTGCTATTGCGGAGTTGTTCCAATTGCAAACGGGCAATTTCGGCTTGGAAGGATGCCGCGCCCGCTTGGGCATCATAGGTATTATAAGCCGTGCCACCAAATCCGCCGGGGGCGCTATCACGCAACGCAATCAGTGCGTTATAGGTTGCAAGCCAGTTTTGATAGGTGAGTTCGGCGGTACGAATATCATCGCTGGTGACGGCATTGGCAATGCTGTTATATTGCGCCCGTGCGTTGTCCAAACCAGCTTGTGCAATAGCAACCGCGTCATCATCTACTGGTGCAAGCAATTGGGCATATTGCAATTCGGCTTTTTGTAAGTCGAGGATGACTTGTTCATATGCCAAACGTTGGGCATCATTTTCGAGTCGCAGTAGGGGGGTGTCTTTGGCGACAAAATCGCCTTGTTCCACAAAAATTTCGGCAATACGCCCACCTGTGAGCATACTTAGTTTGACCACTTGGTCGGCTTCGACTAAGCCAACAGCCGATACAACGGCTTGCACATCGCCTGTTTGAACAGTATAAATTTGCAAATTTTGCAGTGGGTCTTGGGTGGATGCGCGGGGCGATTGACTTTGCCATAACAATAAGATTGGCACACCCACCAAAAATAAACTGAGGAAAAATAGTGATTTTCTGACCGACATAAGCCTGAATTTTCTCTGCACATTAAATAACTACTGCTCCATCATAACCCATTTGGCTTAGAAAAAGGTGATGAAATGCGGTGTTTTGCTAGACTTTTTTATCAAATCTAGCATATCATGAAAATCAATGTTACTATAAATTTGTTTTCTTGTGCAAATTATCACATACGCCAGAACAGGAGATTGGCTTATATGCCATCGCATTCAACAAATCCAGATGATATTCCAGACATCGTAATTGGGCGTTTGCCGATTTATTTGCGTGCGCTCATGCGGTTATCTCAAGAGGGGCATGATGTGACCTCATCGCATGAGTTAGGGCGTATTTTGGGCATTAGTTCGGCACAAATCCGCAAAGATTTATCGCATTTTGGCGGGTTTGGTAAGCAAGGCACGGGGTATCAGATTAGTTATCTTGAAGATAAATTGCGTCAGGTGTTACAGGTTAATCGGGAATGGGAAATTGTGCTGGTTGGTGCGGGTGATTTAGGTCAGGCGGTTGCCAATTATCGCGGTTTTGCCGATAGAGGATTCCATATTGCCTGTGTATTCGATAGTAATCCGCAGAAAATTGGCAAAAAGTCGGCTGATTTTGTCATTCAACCCATGTCTGAATTGAAAGAAACGGTTATTGCGAAAGGGATACAAATTGCAATGGTGGCTGTCCCTGCGGAGTTTGCCCAAGAGGTGGC
>JALONZ010000344.1 GCA_025454675.1 Anaerolineae bacterium
AACACTTGTCTCTGATTTTCAGGCAGAACCGACCCAAGCACCATTATTGCCTGTGCGGGTGCAAGTTATCAATATGTTATATGACCGTGCGACAATTGATGTGTTGGTAGATGGTGCGCCTGTTGCCAGTGCTTTGCCTCATGCACAATTATCGCCACAAGTGATTGCCTCGACCAGTAGCAGTGACCGCGCCCTTGTTAGTGTGCGTGTGCCGAATGGGGAGACTGATTTAGGGCTGATTGAATATAATTTTCAGCGCGATTATGTGCATACCATTTATATCTATGGTAATACCGTAGAAGCGCCACAAATCAAAATTCGGATTGAAGATTTATTGCCAGCAGATACAACCGATGCCTATTTGCGATTGAATAATTTCAGCATGAATCAGGATGTGCGTTTCACTTTATCAGTGGCAGATGCGGCAGTAGACCCAATTCGTCCACCTGATTTTACCCCCTTGCCTGTTGTTCAATTCCGTGAGGAGATGTTTGCCAGTGCCAACCCCGTGCTACTCGATATTAGGGGTGGGTCACTATCGCGTAGTGTGAGTGTGCCAGCCCGTCTATCAGATTTGTATCTGATAGATTTGCAATATGGATTGGTGGCATATAAACAATTGGATGTCAATTTGGAAGCAGGGCGGGTGTATGATGTGATTGCTGTTCAGAATCCCAATGATATTCAGGTGAACTTGTGGATTATTGCCCATCCATTGGGAACGGATTGAGTTTATGCGAATTTTGGTTATGATTATTCTGTTACCCATTTTTAACGGATAGGATTAAAACAAATGGCAACCATTGACGAACAAGTCGAGGTCTTAATGAATGGGGTGGAATATGGCGACCCCGAAATTCGTGAGAGTATGAAACGCGAATTGCGTGAGCGCCTCATTGAAGCGCAACGCGAGGGCAGACCCTTGCGCGTCTATTGTGGTTATGACCCGCGTACCGCCGATTTGCATCTGGGACACACCATCACCATGCGAAAATTGCGCCAATTTCAAGAATTTGGGCATGATGTCACCTTTCTGATTGGCACATTCACCAGTCTCATCGGCGACCCATCAGATAAAGATAAAGCCCGTGACCAATTGACCGCGCAAGCCGTTGAAGATAATGCACGCACGTATGCTGAGCAAGCCTTCAAAATTTTAGACCCTGCGCTCACCCGTGTGCGTCGTAATGATGAATGGTTATCTTCGCTCGATTTTGCCGATATTATCCGCCTCGCCAGCAATTTTACCGTGCAACAATTTTTGGTGCGCGAAAATTTTGCCAAGCGGATTGATACTGGTCAGGCGATTTATTTGCATGAATTTTTCTATGCGCTGATGCAAGCCTATGATGCGGTAGCACAAGAGGCAGATGTTCAGGTGGGTGGGCAAGACCAATTATTCAATATTTTGGTAGCGGGGCGCAAATTGCAACAAGGCTTAGGTCAGAAACCGCAAATTGCCATCATCATGGGTGAAAGCCTACCGGGTACAGACGGCGATGTGAAGATGAGTAAAAGTCTTGGCAATCATATTCCGCTTTTAGGTGAAGCATGGGATATGTATGGCAAGGTGATGAGCGTCCCCGATAAAGCCATGCACATTTATCATAAATTGCTGTTGGGCTGGTCGGCTGAACAACTGCAAGATTTGGACGCTGGGCTTGCGAATGGGTCATTACACCCGAATGAAGTAAAAATGGCATTAGCACGCCAAATTGTGACAATTTTTCATAGTAAAGAAGAGGCAGAAGCCGCACAAAAACGTTGGGATGATGTGTTCCGCAGTCATGATAAACATGCTGTGCCAGATGATATTCCACAAAGTGTTTTATCTGCCGAAGAAAAATTGGTGGATGTGTTACGCCGATTAGAAATGGTCGAAAGTGGCAAAGAAGCCAAACGGTTAATGGAGCAGGGGGGGATTCGCTTGAATGGTGATGTGGTTAAAGATGCACAGATGGTTATCAAACCCGATATGTTGCCCGTTGTGATACAAGTGGGCAAGCGCAAATTCATCAAATTAGTGCAAGGATAAAAAAAGGGCGCGACCAAACTGGTTGCGCCCTTTTTGTTGATGGTCAAATTATTCGGCGGGGATGGGGGCTTCTGCTAAGACCCAACCGCTATCGCCAGGGATATATGCCAAGAAGTAATTGACACTGTTGGCATAATTGAATTCTGGAACTTCGGCTAAGGTGGCGGGGGTGGTGAAGTCCACAACCTTGAAGCTATAACGACCAGTGACCAAATCACTGATGGCGTATCCATCGCTACCTTCTTGTGGGTAGGCAAGGTCTTGAACGACCAATAACCCGTCATTGCGTGCCAAAGTCACTTGTTGCAAACCGGGTACTGCATTGAAGAAGGTGATGCGGGTTTGACCAACATCGGTTGGTTCAAAGTTTTCAAACACGGGGACGGCTTCGAGGGTGCGATTTTCGATAACGCCAACGAAGGCAACGGTGATATATTCCGCACCGAACAAGCGCAATTCATATTCTAACACGGCATCGCTGGCAGATGTGCCTGCGGGTGCAACGCTGATGGTGTAGTCACCAACGGCATACATGGTAAAGTCGCTGATGGCAGAGAATCCAACACCAGAGGCGGCGAGGTCGCCATTCACATATACATCCACATCACCTGTGCCAGATGAGAAGTGAGCGAAACGCAGATAACCATCGGTTGCATCGGCATTGGTACGTTCACGAATATCGCCAACGGGGATGGTGGTTACATCAACCATATTGGTGGAAACGACTGTCACAGTTGGATTTACGGCTGTGCCGAAAACAGTCACAAAATAATTATTGCGGTCATTGAGGCTAACCTGACCTAAATCGAGAATGGATGTTTTGCTGATGTTATCTAATACATCAATTGCATAGCTACCAACAGTGAGGGTAACGCTATCGAAACCGTCGTTATCGCCCAAGCTACCGGGATATGCCAACAAACCAAACAGGAGTTGGTCATTATAGGTTACATCTACGGGGTTGCCATCAGATACGGCATGGAAAACGCTCAAACGAGTTTCATTGAAGGTGAGTGGGCTATAATCTTCTGGCAATGCCCACAGGTCTAACACACCTTGTTCGACCAAACCGGTAGCGGCGAGGGTTGTCCAGCTACTACCATCAAATGTGAAATCCACAGGACCCAACACGGCATCGTCAATAGATGTACGGGCAGGGGCAAGGGCTACGCTATAGGTGCCTGGGGCGATGGTGTACCATTCGGTGACATCCCCATAACCAACGCGGGTGGCGGCACTCAGTTCGCCATTGATATACAAATCCACATCACCACCGCCGAGCAAAAAGTGAGCGACGCGCAGTTGTGCTGTATCTTGTGCCATACTTGGCATGATAGACATGACTAATAATCCGAGCAGGAAAAAAAGTGCTGTCAGCTTCTTCATCGAATTGTTTACTCCTTGATATGAATTAAAAAGTTGTTAGGTATCATTCTAATTTACTTTATTAACATTTGAAATATAGGGAATTGGTAATGGGTTAGAAAAATGATTAAAATTTATTTATGATTGGGCGTATAAACAAGAAAAATGGGCAAAAATGCCCATCTTTGTGTTTATTTTTTTTGTGACCAAGTGAGTTGTTCGCGCACTTGCAAATCGGTATGACGGATTTTCATGGCGAGGTCTGCCGCCAAATTCCGCATGAGACGGTATCCCAATTGCGGATAGGTATCACATAACAACATCAATTTATCACGCGGGATGACGATGAGATGGGTATCTTGTTGGGTGCAACGAGCGCCCGCCGAGCGTAGCCCTTGGTCTACCAATGAGACTTCCCCGAAAGATTGTCCA
>JALONZ010000345.1 GCA_025454675.1 Anaerolineae bacterium
TATAAACGGCGGATGTGGATTGAGGAGATGTTTGGTGATATGAAAGGACATGGATTTGATTTGGAGATGAGTCGCTTACGTACATCCGAGCGTTTATCGCGTTTAACATTGGCGGTCTGCATTTTGTATGTATGGTTAGTAACATTGGGGGAGCATGTGCTAACAATGGGATTCAACACCCAAGTTGACCGTGCTGACCGTCGGGATTTGAGTATTTTTCGCTTGGGTTGGGACTGGTTGGAGCGACGTTTCGCCTTACGTGATCCAATCCCTATTTTATTTAAACCGAACTTTAGTTTAGTGTACGGTCGCTAGAACAGCAACCAATTTATCATATAAGGTAGGCATCTCATCAAATTGTTTGAGCATATCATGAATGAACAGTTGCCCCGATAATGCTTGCGAATACCCGCTAAATGTGACTGTAACATCAGTCTCGGCAAGTGCAATCGCTTGAGCATATAATGCAGATGCTTCGGGGTATTTGCCGAGTGATGCAAAGAAAAACCCTTTGTTATTGAGGGCAGTCACCATACCTGCTAAAGAACCCTGCGATTCTTGTAAATGATAAAAGCGCGTGAATTGCTCCTCTGCTAATTCAAGATGACCCGCAACCATATTCAATACAGCCATATAATTCACCAACCCCGATTCAAGGCGCGGGGCATTGGCTTGGCGTGCCATATCACGGTATTTCTCCAATGCCTTGAGGTCATTGGCATAATCTATTTGTCCACGAAGGAGTCGTTCAAAAATTTGATTAGAAACTTCGGTGATGAATTTAACAACCGGGTTATCTCGCTCGTCCATGATGACTATCCCTGAAATATTGCAACTATGCGAACATCTATTGTTCTATCATAATGCAATTTAATCTGATTGAAAAGTTGCTGATGAAAATTGGTATCATTTGGTAAGGTATGTGGCACGGCTTAGGACATTTGTTAAAAAATTCCCCCCTACCCCACACTTACAATTTTGATGATAATAGAGAATGTTCATTTCTTTATGAACACCATACATAACCAATATATTAGGAGGTGACCCGTGGCAGTGGGTGACAAAAAACTCACACCGCGGCTGATTTGCCCCCATATACCCATCGCGCAATAAACCCAGCCCTCATCAATGGGCTGACACATTTTATTTTTTTGAATCGCGCAGAACAAAATCTCATGAGAGAGGGTATGTAGGATGTTTAAGGCAATCAGCCCAAAAGTAAATGTGAATCAAGTCGAACAAGAGGTGCAAGAATTTTGGCGTTTGCACCGCATTTTTGAACGCACCATGACAGAACGCGAAGGTGGCGAAAAATTCGTGTTCTATGAAGGTCCGCCAACCGCCAACGGGCAACCGGGCAGTCATCATGTGTTGGCACGGTCATTCAAAGATTTATTCCCGCGTTATAAAACCATGCGCGGTTATTATTGCTTGCGTAAAGCAGGCTGGGATACACACGGTTTGCCTGTCGAAATCGCCGTCCAAAAAGAACTCGGCATCACCAATAAGCGTGAAATCGAGACCTATGGCGTGGCAGAATTTAACAAAAAATGTCGGGATAGTGTATTCCGCAACATCGCTGAATGGGAAAAATTGACCGAGCGCACCGCCTATTGGGTCAATTTAGATGAGGCGTATGTCACATTCACCAACGATTATATCGAAAGTGTGTGGTGGATACTCAAACAACTCTGGGATAAAAATCTCATCTATCAGGGGTATAAAATCGTCCCCTATTGTACACAATGTGGCACACCATTAAGCAGTCATGAAGTGGCATTGGGGTATGAGACCATCAAAGACCCTAGCGTGTTCGTCCGCTTCCCGTTGCAAGATAAGCAAGGCGTGTATTTCTTGGTATGGACGACCACCCCGTGGACATTACCGGGTAATGTGGCGTTGGCGGTTGGCGCGGATGTGAATTATGTCCAAGTCGAAGGTCCCGCAGACGATGGTGAAGGTACAGAACAACTCATCTTGGCGGAATCGCTGATGAATCAGGCGCTCAAATCACCAGAAAATTATCGCGTGGTCAAACGGATGAAGGGTAAAGACCTCGTTGGCACACATTATAACCCCCTCTATACCTTCTTACCCGTAGAGGGTCAAGATTATGCCTATGTGGTAGCGGGTGATTTTGTCAGTACCACCGATGGTACAGGCATCGTTCATATCGCGCCCGCTTTCGGTGAAGATGATATGGCTGTGGGCAAGCAAAATAATCTACCTATCTTGATGACGGTCAATAGCGAAGGCAAATTCATTGATGCTGTGACCAAATTCAGAGGCAAATGGTTCAAAGATGCCGACCCCGAAATCACCCGCGATTTACGTGAACGCGGATTGATGTATAAGGTCGAGCAATATGAACACAATTACCCCTTCTGCTGGCGTGACCATTCGCCACTGATGTATTATGCCCGCGAGACATGGTACATCCGCACGACAGAATATCGTGACCGCATGGTGGATGGCAATCAAAAAATAAACTGGGTGCCAGACCACATCAAAGACGGGCGGTTTGGCGATTGGTTGGATAACCTAAAAGATTGGGCATTGGGTCGTGAACGCTATTGGGGAACACCCCTACCCATCTGGGTAGATGACCAAACAGGCGATATGTTATGTGTGGGCAGTGTGGCAGAACTCAGCCAATTGACGGGGCGCGATTTATCCGAATTGGAATTGCATCGTCCCTATGTGGATGACATCGTATTCCGCAACCCTAACGGTGGCGGGATGATGCGCCGTGTGCCAGAAGTGATTGATGTGTGGTTTGATAGTGGTGCGATGCCTATCGCGCAATGGGGCTATCCACACCGCAATCAGGCACTATTTGAAGAACAATACCCCGCCGATTATATCTGCGAGGCGATTGACCAAACACGCGGGTGGTTCTATACCTTGCACGCTATCAGCACCATGCTCTTTGACCAACCCAGTTTTAAGAATGTCATCTGTTTGGGGCATATCTTGGACGAAAAAGGGCGCAAAATGTCCAAAAGTTTGGGCAATATCGTAGACCCGTGGTCTGTTTTAGATGAACACGGCGCAGATGCGTTCCGTTGGTATTTATTCACCGCCAGCCCTCCGGGTGAATCGCGCCGATTCTCGGTGAATTTGGTCGGTGAGGTCATCAAAAAGTTCTGGCTCACCCTATGGAACACGTATAGCTTCTTCGTCACCTATGCGAATTTGGATGGTTGGACACCCAACACACCCGCCTCGCCTGTCGCAGAACGCGATTTGCTAGACCGTTGGATGTTATCCGAACTGAACAACCTAACCCGCCGTGTGACGACTGGTTACGACAATTTTGATGTCACCGAAGCCACCCGCCCCATCCAAGTGTTCGTGGAATCATTGAGCAATTGGTATGTCCGCCTGAGCCGTGCGCGGTTCTGGAAAACGGAAAAAGATGCCGACAAAATGAATGCCTATGCCACGCTGTACGAATGCTTGGTGACGGTATCCAAACTCATCGCGCCTGCCATGCCATTCCTCAGTGAATCTATCTATCGCAATTTGGTGGCGGGAGTGGATAAATCCGCACCCGAAAGTGTGCATTTGGCTTGGTGGGCAGAATTTGACGAATCGCTCATCAACGAAGGTCTGATGAAAGAAATGGATTTGGTGCAACGCTTGGTCAGTTTGGGCTTGGCGGCGCGGAATAATAACAAAGAGGATGGCAAAAATGCGCCAATCGGTGTGCGTCAACCCTTACAGAGTGTCCAATTTGGACTCAAAACAGCCGATGAAGCGGATATGGTTCGCAAATACACCGACCTCATCACGAGCGAGTTGAATGTGAAATCAGTGGGCGTGTTGGAT
>JALONZ010000346.1 GCA_025454675.1 Anaerolineae bacterium
GGGCTTCTAAAACGCGGATAGCCAGAATGCTTTAGCATCTGGCGATAAAAATGAGCGAATTTAACCTATTTTGATGCCATAATGTTTCATGCGTAAGCCATTGCAAATTAACTGCGTTGCGTTTTCATGTATTCGATATACTGTTCTTGGCTCAACCCGTGTTTCTCAAAAATAATAGCTTTGCCCATCGCCTTGCGATATTCCAAATTGGTGAAGTTGGCGTTGTCGGTGATGACCGCATCCGCCCAATCATGACTTGCGCCAAATTTGAGATGCTCCACATCGGTGGCGGATAATTGCCCCGATGCAATGCCCTTTTTCAGCATCACATCCACCTCACCCTGCTCCACCTCAACCATGCGTAAATCATGCGCGAGTGCCGTCTTAAAGGTCTCATTCGGGTCGCCAGAGGGAGACGGCAGGCTATCACCTGTGGCATTCAATAACCGTTCTGCGTGCGGACGATTGACCGTTTCATATAGGTGATTGCTGATGCCTTTCATGTATTCCGCGCCCTGAAATGACATACCACCCGTGATGGGCATCCACGATGGGCTATATTTTGACACCTCAATTAAGCCCAAATTATTCCAATCGGTGACATCGCTGGCGGCATCAAAAAATTGAACCTGCCCCGCCAAACCGCCTTTTTGACGCAAGGCATCGGTGATAGTATCATATTGGTCGGAATAAACCCCAAAATCACTGCCATTGGCGATGGATTGGAAGCGTGGCGAGGCTTCTGTGCCAGAATCACCTTTGAATAGGTTGGAGGCTTGTTGTTCCGCATCACGGATGACGCGCATCACATCGGCTAGGGCTTGGGCGATGGTGGTAAATGCGGATTGCAACCGTTGCAAACTCGGCAAGGCTTCTTGGCTCATCTCTGCAAAGAATTTATCACCTGCCTTACCGACCATACCGCCTTGTTCCAGCGCACCCAAACTATCCCTAAGTCGCGCATACATCGTTTCGTGGTCTTCGCGCATGGTATGAAAGCGTTGAATCATTTTTTCGAGCATATCATATTGAACTTGCACTTCGTTGGCGCTCACAAAAAAAATCCCTCTCCAAATAAATGATATTGAATAAAAAAACTATCGGCGGATTTTACCGCGCACCCAATCATACCATCCGTCTAGCCCCTGCCCTGTTTGGCACGAGACCTCAAACACAGTCACTTTTGGATTGAGCGCCATCACGCCTTTTTTGAAATACTCCATATCAAACGGGATATACGGGAGCAAATCTATTTTATTGATAATCAGCACATCCACGCCATGATACATATTCGGATATTTATACGGTTTATCCGCGCCTTCGGGGATGGATGCGACCAGCACATTATGGTGCGTACCCAATTTCCAACCCGCAGGACACACTAAATTGCCCACATTTTCGATGATGACCAAATCCAGTGCGGGCAAATCCAAATACACCAGCGCATCTTGTATCATGTGTGCTTCGAGGTGGCAATTTCCGCCCGTGTTGATATGCACCGCCTTCGCACCCGCATTTTGGGCGCGGAGGGCATCGCCATCATAGCCTGCCGTATCACCATTGATGATGCCCACACGCACATCGGCTAACCCGCGAATGGTGTGTTCAATCAGCGATGTTTTGCCCGCGCCCGGTGATGCCATGATATTCAAACCGAAAACATGGGCGCTTTCGAGTTTATTGCGATTCACTTCGGCGATGATGTCATTGGCGTTCAAAATATTTTGCACAACGGGGATATGTGTCATTGGTTTTGCTCCTGAACTTCGATTGAATCCACAAAAAATTCTTTACCCGCCGTGATGACGACACGATGTGAGCCACAATGCGGGCATAATAAGCCTTCTTCTTTGAGGGTATAGTCGCGCCCACACGCCTCACATTTAGCACGCGCGGGGATGCGATTAAAATGGAGTTTTGCGCCGACCGCGTTGGTGTTTTCGCTGATGATGTCCCAATAAAATTGAATACAATCATCCACCATTGAGGTCAAATCGCCGATGGTGATGCGAATATCGGTGATGGGTGCGCCCCCTGCGTGCTTGAGGGCAATATCGAGGATGGTTTGGGTGATGGATAATTCGTGCATGGTGATTGTCATGCTCCTTTTTGCCTATTATAGCGCAAAATGATGGCATGTGGGGGGATATGTGGGCATTACGCCCACACATTTTTAATTGCTAACAGGGTATTCGATTTCGACCAATTTGGCGGTAATCACATCCCAATTGGCGGGGGTGTTCCAAACGATGGTAACTTGTTTGCTGGTCACATCGCCCTTCACATCCACCACGCCCACCACTTCTTTTAAGCCATTTTCGATATTTCTGACACAACCATTGCACCCAATAGCATCAATCTTAACTGTCTTGGTTTCCATGAAAAAATCTCCTGTAATGAGAAAATACCTATATTTCAGACGATTTTATCATAGCGTGGTCTTACACACCAACCGACTTTTTGCGCCACACGCCCATCATCACCATCGGCGCGGATGGCGAAATAAGCGCCTTCAGTCCCATTTTATAACGCGGATACGGTCGCAAACGCACCCCCATTCCGTGCAACGCCTGTTTATCTGAATCATCAAAATAGCCTTTGGTCGGATACAAAAAAAGTGACCCCACTCCCCCACTCGCCAAAAATTGGGCTTCTATCTGTGCCAATTGCGCTATGCGCCGTGACGGGTTGCGATAGAACGGCATTTCGAGGATAACCAACACGCCACCATCCGCCACCAAATTTTGTGCTTGGCGAATTGTTTGGAGCGGATTCGCCAGCAGATGCACCCCATTATTGATAATCACCATATCGGCGTGACCATCCAAAATGGTCAGGTCGGTGATGTCCATCTGAATCCGCTCCCACCGCGCCTGATAATGTTTCATCGCGCCCAATCCGTCCGCATCATCCGCAAAAAAATCAACCGATGTCACCGCACCATACCCCGCCAAATGATGCGTGAGCCAACCGTTCCAGCCACCAATCTCTAAAAATGATTTTGGCTGATATTTCTGGATGAACCGTTTTATCATATCCAGTGATTGCGCCCGTCCGCGCCATTCAAAATGGGTCGGCGCAAGGCTATAGGGCAAACTTTTATAATCGGTGATGATGGGCAATTGGGCGCGAATTTTTTCCCGATAACGTCCAATCGCATCCAGACGCGATGCTAATTCAGGTGGCAATATATTAGGGATGCCGTCCAATGTACGCAGAAACGCATGACCATTTTGGCAAATGAGCGTCTCTATGGGCAACGATTCGTGGCATATCGGACAGCGTAGGCGCATGGGTTAGTCCTGTGGAATGCCCCAAATTTGCAAAATTCGTGAATCATTCACAATGAGATAATGACCATCAGGTGTAAAACTCACTAACGGTTCAGGCGCGATAAATTGTTGAACAGGTATTGTAAGTAATAAATCACCTGTTTGCAGATTCCATAATCTGGTTGTATTATCTTCACTCGTAGATGCCAATAAATTACCAGCTGGGTGATAGGCTAAATCATCCACACGCGAATTATGCCCGCGTAATGTATGAATAATATTCCCACTTTGAACATCCCATACCCTAATAACACCATTTGAAGAGCCGCTCGCAATCAGACGCGCATCAGGGCTATATCGCAAAGAACGAATGAAACCGCTTTGTCCATCTAGTTGTTTAATGACCGTCTGAGTCTCCATATCTAAAATAAATATGGGGTTATTAATAATATCTTCATTTGTGCCAAAAGCAAGTGTTGTTCCATCAGGGTTAAAGTCACCAAAAACTGCATTTTGCAATACCTCTATCTCGCCCAACGATTCATCACGAGTTAAATC
>JALONZ010000347.1 GCA_025454675.1 Anaerolineae bacterium
TGTTTGCTAATTTCGATGATGCGCTCATAATGAGCCAGCAACATTGCTTTGCCTGCGGGTGTTTCTGTGGTTTTGAGATTTTCTTCACTCATCACACATCCTGTAAATGGGCTAAAATTTGCGGAAGAACTTGAGCGGCACGCGCATGAATAACCACATCTGCCATGTGGTCTAAATGGGTTTCTTCTAGGTTAATAATGACTAATTTGGCGTGATTGCGTTTTGCGACAATCGGCAATTGATTGGCAGGGGCGACTTCTAATGATGAACCGATGACCAGCATCACATCACATTTTTTGGTGGCATCTTGGGCATCGCGCAATTCACGCACAGGGAGTTGTTCGCCGAATAAAATGACATTGGGTTTGAGAACCCCGCCACAATGTTGGCAATGAGGGACAAGCCCGTCTTGTAAAAATTGTTCCAAAATAGGCACACCATCAAACACCGCATAACAACGAATACAGGTTGTTTGGCGCATATGCCCATGCAATTCAAAAATGGTGCTATTGCCCGCACGGGTGTGAAGCATATCAATATTTTGCGTGATGACGGCTTTCAGTGTGCCACGCACCTCTAATTGTGCCAGTGAATGATGAGCATCATTCGGTTTTGCCTCTAAAATGGTGGTAGCAAGCGGTTTTACCCATTTATAAAAAGCACCCGGATTTTGCCGAAAGCCGAATAAACTGGCTACTTCTAGCGGGTCTATATCGGTACGTTTCCAAAGCCCTGATGAATCGCTACGAAAATCGGGAATGCCCGAATCGGTGCTGATGCCTGCTCCTGTGAATGCCACTAGATGACGCGCACCTTGGATGATGTGAGCGGCTTGTGCTATCTTGTGGTGGCGGTCTTCATCAGACATATGATACTCATTTAGCTTCTAAAATTTTATAAACATCTTCCGCCAATTTATTTAATTGACTGGATACAATGGCATTCGGTTGGAAGCTGACCATTGGCACACCCGATTCCATTGCTTGATATGCCAATTCTGGGGATGGTGAAATAATCGCCCGAATTTCATGTTCAAGTAGGTGTTCGACTTCATGCCATGGAGGTTGCAAATTGATTTGTGCGCGATTGACAACGACCAGATGAATTTTATCTCGGTTGCCCTTTGCCAATTCCTGAAGCAAATCACGCGCCATATTGAGGGTGACTGTGGCAGGGTCTACGAGGATGATTAATCTATCCATTTCGGGATAAATATGGCTGACAAGTGGATTGAACCCACTGCCTAAATCAAAAATAGTTGGTTTGCCGATATTGCGTAATTCTTTGATGATGGCAATGGCTGTATCGGGCGTGGGGACGACAAGCCCTTCACGCGGTTTTGTGGAGCAAGATAAGACACGCAAGCCCGATTGATGCGTTGCTATCTCTTTATTGATGGCATCGGATGTTATCTCATTGGCTGGACGACTGAGGAGTTTTGACATGCCATTACTTTGTCCAAGACCGAGCGTTGCGCCCAAACTGCCAATGCCGAGTCGAAAATCGGCTACGACGGGGGATGCTTTCATTTGGATGAGTGATGCACCTAAATTGAGCGTGACGGTTGTCGCACCGATGCCACCTTTTACACCCAAAACACCAATAGTTGCGCCTTTGCTACTGCCACTTTGTTTTTTGCTACTACTGCGTTGCAAAATGGCACGCACGCGCGAGGCAAGTTCGGCGGGGTGGGTGGGTTTGGTCAGATAATCATCTGCCCCTGCTTCAAAGCCTGCGACTTTATCATCAATCAGGGTTTTGGCGGTGAACATGATAATGGGAATATCTTGGGTGGTGGCGTTGGCACGTAAGCGCCGACAGACATCATAACCATTCATATCAGGCATCATCACATCCAAAATGATGAGGTCTGGCAATTCATTCATGGCTTTGGTGATGGCTTGATTGCCTGCATGGGCGGCTATGACTTCATAGCCATTCCGTTGGAGCATTAAGCCAATGAGTTTAAGACTATCAACATCATCATCAACAATGAGAATTTTTTCTGGCATAAGATATTATTGCTTCTCTAATCATCCCAATAATACGTTAGAGTTTAGCACGAAAGGTTAGACGGTGCAATCGGATATGGGGTAGTGGTTGGTTATGTTTTCTTAACCTTAACTTGCCCATCCCCATCCAATAGATTATAATTTATTCATTCAAGCATTTTGTTGATGTGTTGGGTATCAACAAGATAAGTATTCAAGATAACAACTTGATTGAGGAGTGAGTATCGGATGTCTGTGGTTCATGATGAATATGCAATTTTGCGCGACGTGATGCGGATTCTCGCTACAGCATCTGAGCCGAGCGCCCCAATTGCCCCAATTTTGGAGCATTTGCGCGTGATGACCAATGCGCGTGGTTCTGCACTCCTCATATTTGACGAACCCCGCCTATTAGTTGTTTCTGGTGTCGATGAAATGGCTATTCCGCCTGATGATGTCCTTAAAAAATTGGGGACTGAATTATCGGTTGGCATTCATCTGAATCTTGAATTGCCTCATGATTGCCCATCACATGCAGGCTGGGCATTGGCTCAAATTGTGGTGAAAAATGGGATTGTGGGTGGTATTTACTTATTTTTTGACGCACCTGCACAAATCGCATCAGAACGCTACCCTGCGATTGAATCGCTTATTGAAAGTCTGACGATTGCGACAACGCATGTGCGCTTAGTAGCCCGTCATGAAAAATTGGGACGCAACCAAAGCGAATTTATGCGGATTGTCTCGCATGATTTACGTTCTCCACTCACCTCTATACAAGGCTTTGCCAGTATGTTAGAGGCGGGGTCTGTGGGAGAATTAAATACCCAGCAAGAACATTTTGTTGAGAAAATTTTATCTGGAATTAGCCAAATGACATCTCTGGTCGAAAATTTTCAGGATGCAGGGCGTTATGACCCCGAAACTGGGTTTTATGAGATGCAACGTAAACCATGTGATGTGGTGGCGATTATTGATAAAATTATGAGTAATCACATTGTCCCCGCCGAAAAACAAGAATTGCACCTCAAGCGGGTGATTGAAGATGATATTCCCATCATTTTTGCCGATGGCAATATGGTTGAACGGGCGATTATTAACCTTGTGGATAATGCCATTAAATACACCCCCAACGGGCGTGATATTGAGGTGATAGCCCGTCGAAATGGGGATAGTGTCCATATCGCCGTCAAGGATAATGGGCTTGGCATTAGCCCTGAAAATCAGAAATTATTATTCGAGCGCCATGTTCGCATCCCACGCTCCGAACACAAACGGGTTAAAGGCAGTGGTTTGGGATTGTTTATCGTGCGGAGTGTGGCACGCCGTCATGGTGGCGAAGCATGGGTGGAGAGCGAAGAAGGTAACGGTAGCACCTTTTTCATCAAAATTCCCATTGGCGAAGTGAATATGTAACAAATCATCATGCCAATTCATATTTTATCCGAAAAACTTATCGCGCAGATTGCCGCGGGTGAGGTAATTGAACGCCCCACCTCAGTGGTGAAAGAATTGCTGGAAAATGCGCTGGATGCGGGCGCGAAGACGGTTCATATCAGCACACAAGAAGGCGGAAAACGTCTGATTCGTGTGAGTGATGATGGGGTTGGCATTTTGGCGGATGAGGTTGAATTAGCATTTGCGCGTCATGCCACCAGCAAATTATCTAAATTAGAAGATTAATCATAAACGCTTTGAGAATAAATTTAAAATTCGGAGTATTTGTCGATACTTGCGGTAAGAATATTGGAATCCGGTCTTTAAGCTACAGACAGTACTATTTAGTACAGTTAGTACATTGTACAGTAAAAAGTTTGGTATATACAAGTAC
>JALONZ010000348.1 GCA_025454675.1 Anaerolineae bacterium
CGAAATCATGAGTTATCTCCTTCTACCACAGCCAATGCCAAATCTTTGACTTCATACACACGCAAGTTATCGCGCCAGATATTGGCATCGGCAATTATGATGATTGAATCCCCGTCACGGGTTATTTTTTTGATGTGTGTCTCGGCATGGAGTACCGCAGGCGCGAGCATTTGACCACGATAGCGCCATGTCACGGTATGACCACCCCCCACTTGGGCAAAACGCGGTGTTTTGAACGATGCGCCCAAATCGGTTTGAATCGCATAGGCTTGCATGGCTTGGAGCGCCGTTTCGACACCGATAGAACCGGGCATCACGGGGTCTTGATGAAAATGATTCTTAAAGAACCAATCCCCCGCTCCCACATCGGTGCTGGCATAGGCATAACCCGCGTTGAATTTGCCACCGTCTACCATGACCATCAGGCGGTCACACAATGCCAATTGACCACGCGGTAACGTCAAAAAGCCATCTCCTGTGAGCCGATTCGGGTCGAGGGTGATGAGGCGTGAATTATCCGCCGATTCGCGCCATAATGGGGCGCTTTTGCCATTATCCAAGCCTGCTTGACTGGCAAGCGCCGATTTTTCAAAATAGCCGAATGACGATTCGCCTTCATAGAACAGCACATCCTCATCGTACATCTTAAAACTGTACTTTTGGATGATGATGCCGTTCATGGCGGTGCTATTCAGCAGGGTGACGATGTTGGTAATCGTGCGCCCACGCAAATCCAAATCGTGATGCAACACGCCTTTGCCGTCCAAATTGCGGAAATAAAAATCTATATCAGGATAGGGAAGTGTGGGTCCGTGATATGCCGATAAAAATCCGCAGGGTTGCAAGGCAATTTCCATATACATCGAATACGGCAACACAGGGTATGGGCTATCGGTATAAAACCATGCGTCCACAGGCACATCATACTCGGCGTGAATAGCTGTCCCCTTCACCGATTGATAGCGTTCTCCCTGAATATCCAAAATACGCGAGATGAGCATCAAATCGCCGTTGGGGATGCGCGGTGTGCGTTTATGGTCGTAGAGGGCATAATTTTCGCCAAAACAATCCGCCACCCGTTTGAGCGCGAAGGTTTCCACTTTATCCCCATCATACATCGGTTTCATCCCCTTGCGGATAGACGGCGCAGTGATGGGGTTGGCGGGGGGAATGATTAATTTTTTCGGCATAACGGTGGGTTCTGGAACGGATGACAAGAATGTCGTCCCTACAGATTCAGGTGTCGGTTGTAAGGGAGCAACATGTTGCGCCCTTACGGACGTATTGGTAATACTAGAAAATTGTTGGCTGATAAAATCGGCAATGGTGCTTAATCCCGATTTGCGCCCCACCAAAAAGTCGGTATGAACACGATGCAAATCATCAGGTAAGGGTGTGGATGGTGTGGACGGCATGGTTGCCGTCCCTACAGGTTCAGATGTGGGTTGTAGGGAAGCAACATATTGCGCCCTTACAGGAATCTGTATCCCATCCAACGGTGTGTTCACGATGGTCGCATAAATATCTTCCCCGCCCAACCGAACAGAACGCACTAATTTTTTGGCATTATCGGCATTCACGACAGGACGATACAACGCGCTCAAATCCATCGGCACGCGGTGGCTAACCAATTGTGCCAGAAGGCGGATAATAGAGGTACGTGAATCCACACCCAGCGCATCAATCGAGACTGCGATATGCGGTTTATCTTGCAATGTCTCATCAATCCAACGGGCGCAGGTGCTTCTGGGTCCCAATTCAATGAACACCCGCGCACCATCGTCATAAACCGTGTTGATGATACGCGGAAAATCCACTTGCTTACATGCCATCCGCGCAATGCTCCCCGCGATGACAGCACTATCCGCCGTAATTGGCGCGTAATCGGCGGATGAATACAATGCCACATCATTGATGCGCGTGGCAGGGATATGATTCAACCGATAAAATTCGCCATATTCGCTCATCATGGCTTCGTTATGGATGACCACGCTGAACGGCGCTTTCATACTCTCGCCACCAACCGCTTTGAGGACGCGCTCACACGCAGTTGGGTCGCCTGCAATCATCACCTCATTAGGTGTGTTGATGTGGGTCAGATATACCTTGCGTTCTCGATTCACCGCATCGCGCACTTTTTCGGCTGGCGCGGCGATGAAATATGCGCCCCAAAATTGGTCGGCAGGGACATCTGGCGGGATTCCCCACGCTTCGCGGACAGCATCCATCTGCCCCGCAAGGCGTGATTTGAATAGGTTAGAGGCGCTAAATTTGGCATTTGCACCATCGGCATCGTGCCAAACATCCATCCCCCACATCATACTGCCTTCGCCCAAGCTATAGCCAAACGCACTTTTGGGCGCAATTTTGAAGCTATCGCGCATCACCCGCGTATACAACAAGGCAAAACTCAAACCCGATTGAATCATCGCAACTGCATCATCAGCCAGCGCATCTTTCATGAGGCGAGTGAGTTTATTATTGGGTTTTTCGAGGCTACGCGGATACAAACGGCGCTCCGCAATCACATCACCCACATTCGCGGTCAATGCCGATAGGGGTTCATACACCTCTGGGAACAGGTGAAGCAATTCATAGCCCAATTTGGGATAACTATTGAATGCACCCGGATAGACAAATGCCACATGCCCCGTTTTGCCCACAGGTGCGGGTGTGAAATAACTGCCGAGTGGGGTTGTCCATGCCTTGCCTGTGCGGAATGATTCGGCTACACCAGCCAATGCGCGGTCAATCTCTTTTTGCGCTTCATCCGGATTACGGGTGATAATGGCTACGGTATACGTATCATTCGGTTGATACGCATGAAAGCACTCATCCGCCACTTTTTGGAGCGATACGCCATTTTGAAGGGCATTCCCCAATGCGCGAATTCCCGTCAATAAAGCGTTCTCATCTGCCCCGCCGATTAAAAATAGGGTCGGTGAACCTTGTGCGCGATAGCCACGCGGTTTATTGGCTGATTTTTCTGCGGATAAAATCAGGTGCGCGGCTGTACCATCAGCACTTAGGCTATTAATGCCCGCGATGCGTTTATTGGTGAACCATGTGCGTGATTTGGTCGCCACCCATAACGATGACCCCGCCCATTTTTCCGGATGTTCAGGGCTGTTCCAATTCGGCACGACAGGGATAAACCGCCCAGATAGACACAACGCCGTTTTGATGAGGCTCGCCATGCCCGATGCGGCGTAGGTGTGTCCGACATTGGCTTTGACACTCCCCATCGCACAGGTTAAATCTGACCCTGTATACACCGCCGTGATGCCACGAATTTCGGTCTCATCTTCATGCGGGATGCCACTGGCGTGCAATTCGACATATTCCACCTGTTCGGGGCGGAGTTGTGCCGATTGTAACGCCGATTGAATGGCAGTCATCAAACTTTGTGCGGTGGGGTGAATCGGCAACTGCGAATCTTGTGCGATTGCACCTTCGGCAAAGGCAAGTGATTCAATGGTGGCATAAACAGGTTTATCACCTGCTTTTTCGGGGCGAACTAAGACCACCGCGCCCGCGCCTTCGCCAATCATCCAACCGTTGGATTCTTGGGCAATACCCATCACAGGCGTACCTGTATGCAGTGGCGATAGCGCATGACGCATGACGACATTTTCCATGCCACCCGCCAAATCCACTGCACCCACCACGACCGCATCCACACTCTCATCAGCGAGGAGCAATTGCGCCAATTCTAATGCTTTGAAGGTACTATTTTCTTCGGCGGATATGGTGAACGCCGTCCCGCTAAAATCCCATAAATTCGCCACACGGCTGGCGGCGATATTGCCGATATAACTGGT
>JALONZ010000009.1 GCA_025454675.1 Anaerolineae bacterium
GTTAAATATCCAATTGGGGTTAATCATGACTAACCCAATTGGTAGAATTAAAATTAATGCAATATGCCATTTATTGATGTGATGAAGTCTCATTTTACCTGCTTATGATAGATTGAGCTAAAATCCGAGTTAAATCAATTCGATTTAAGGATTTGATGTCTCTTCTTTCCATAAGGGCAACATCATGCTGAAGGTTGTGCCGATATTTTCTTCGCTGGTGAACCACATACGCCCGTTCATGGCTTCCACCTCATGCCTGCATAAATACAAATTGAGTCCATACCCATATTCGCTGATGATTTGGGGTTGGCGGGCGCGTTGGAATGCCTCGAATACACGCTCATTCTCTTTTTCGCGTATGCCATAACCTTCATCTTTGACATCAATTTGGGCATTATTGCCCACCACCCGCACACTTATGTGAATGGGTGTGGCTTTCATACTATACATGATAGCATTGCGTAACAGGTCATGCAAGATGCGCGTCAGGTAGGTGGATGATGCCAACACCGCCACCCCACTGGGGACATCGGCTTTCACCCGTGAGCGGTGGTCATGGGCATCGGTTTCCGGGTCTACCAAGTCCACTTCATCCAGCGATTCTTCAAAATCTTCAAAGAAGGTGCGGAGTGCGATTTTCCGTTTGCGGTCACGCATCATGGTTTTTAGTTTGCCTGTACGAATATCCTCAAGCCGTTCCATCAAACTTTCAAAGCGTCCCACCCGTTCCATGTGGATGCTGATGAGCCGTGTAAAACTGCCGATGCGCTTGGCGAGTGTTTCCATATCTTTGATTTGCTTGTTCTTCATCAATTGTTCAATAATATCAATATGACCCGCCGTTGTTTCGATGGCATCTTTCATTTCGAGGCGGAATTTGGTGACGAGTTCGCTGAGTGCATCCCAATCGGGTGTTTCAAACGACAGCATGGTGCAAATTTCGCCATTTTGGGCGCTAATTGCCGATACCCAACATGGGATACGTTCCCCAGACCGCAAAATATAAAAATGTACGGGTTTGAGCGTGGTCAGGGCTTGAATGCGCGATGCTTCCACTTGTTTATCGGGGTCGGTTTCTGCCGATTTGAATAGGGTGGTGGCGGCACTCCAACCGTTGCTACGGAGCATATTAATATCTGTACCGAGCATAGTACGACTGGCTAAATTGTCATAAACCAGCTTGCCATTTTGTGCAAAAATCAAGATGCCTTGTCCCAAGCCATCCAGCAAAATTTGTGAATCAAATGTGGGTGTCGCCATGAACTGTCTATCCCAAAATAAAGGTCATGAATAAAAAATGGGATTGTTGGATATAACCAATTCAACAATCCCTTTCATTCTAACGCATTTTTATAAATTTGCGCGAATTTGTAATGAATCTTATGCGATTTGGGTAGGATAACTTAATAGGATGCCATTTCCAGACGGATCTTGAATCTGTTTGCCATCGAGGGTGTCTTGAATAGTGATATTTTTTGCCTCTAATTGACCAATCAGGCGGTTATATTCATCCGAAGTCGGTGATACAACCGTGAAGTAGCGCAAGCCTGTCGCATCGGCTGGTGGACGGGGCGCATTTTCGCCCTGCCAGATATTTGTGCCGATATGATGATGATAATCGCCCGCGCTAAAAAAGCGCATTTGTCTCGCGTATTGGGGTGGGGGGAGTTGTTTATACGGATATTCAAACCCCAGCACGTCATGATAAAAGGTGTTGCCTGCCTCTATATCTGCTACATGCAAATGGACATGACCAATTTGTGTATTTGGATTCAGCCCGTCCCAACGGCGCGTATCTTTGTTCAATTCGGCTAGTAAATCATGCAAATCGAATTCACGACGTTTTATCATATCGCCAAAGGATTGGGGCCACACCGCTTTCGGAAAATCCCATGCCAATTCAATACCATTGCCTTCTGCATCGGGCAGATAAATCGCCAGATGTGTGCCATGATTGCTAAATCCATCTATAGGGGGTTGTGCTTGGATGATTTGGCGGAGCAAATGCGCCAAATCCCAACGGGTGGGGATGAGGAACGCGGTATGATACAAGCCTGTCGTCCCGCGCACCATTCGCGCACCAACCATTTGGGTTAAACGGAGCAAGTCATCTCCGCCTGCGCCCAAGCCTGCGGATTGCCCTTCGCGCCAATGCACTTTGAAGCCCAAAATATCCCGATAAAACGCGATTTGACGGTCTAAATTTGCAACGGTGTAATGCACATGCCCCAAGCGTGTATCGGGGTGGATGGTTGTTGTGGTTGTAACTTGCATATCGCCCTCAATGATGTGATATTTCAGATATATCACATCAGACGCGATTAGCGTGTCAAATTGTACATCAGAATCGCATCATAATTGCGTTAATTGTGTGCTGATGTCCCATAACCGCCGATTTGCCTCGCTATCCAATGCTTGGGGTGGGGCGACCAGTTCTTGTTGATTCCCATAGTATTTGCCCGTCACACCTTCTAATTCGGGCGCAGTTGCCAAATATAAAACCCGTTCAGCCGCTTTTTCGGTGGGAGTTAGAAATGGACGACTCAATTTTGTGAGGATGCTCATCCACGCGGGGTTATCACCAGAGTTCATACCCAAATTTGAGCGGAATACACCCGGATGAACACAATTCACCGTGACACCTGTTCCTGCTAACCGCCGTGCTAATTCAAATGTGAAATGTAGATTGCCTAATTTGCTTTGGGCATAAGCCGATAACCCCTTGAAGTTGCGTTTTTCCCATTGAATATCATCAAAGTTCATTTGCGTATTCAGACGTGTTCCCACATTGACAATCCGTGCGGGGGCGCTGGATTTGATACTGTCTAATAACAGATTGGTGAGCAAAAAAGAGGCTAGATGATTGACCGCCAATGACATTTCAATCCCATCTGGGCTAATTTGGCGTGTCATGAACGAATTACCAGCATTATTTACCAACAAATCGAGTTGTTGATAGTGCTGGTGATAGGTTTTTGCCAATTCACGGATGTCTTTTTGGGAGGATAAATCGGCGAGTAACAAATCGACCGCAGAATGATTACTCGCCTGAATGATGTCTTGACGGGCAGTTTCGCCCCGTTCACGATTACGCGATACCATGATGATATGATAACCGCGTTTTGCTAATCCAATGGCGGTTGCTTTGCCTAAGCCAGAGTTTGCACCTGTAATCAGGGCGATTTTGCGGTTATCACGCATCATATGACCTTATCTCAAATAGGTTATTTCTCATCTTTCAGGTGTGGATACATCAGCACATCGCGGATGCTGTGCTGGTCGGTGAGGAGCATCGTCAGGCGGTCAATGCCCATCCCAAATCCACCATTAGGGGGCATCCCAAACCGCATGGCACGCAGATAATCTTCATCTAACGGCGTTTCTTCATCCGAATCTTTGGCATACAGTTCTGCCATCTCCAAAAAGCGGGCTTCTTGGTCACGCGGGTCGTTCAGTTCGGTGAAGGCGTTGCCCATCTCCATCCCCGCGATATAAAACTCGAAGCGTTCTACATGTTTATCATCGCCTTCAATCCGTTTAGCAAAAGGCGAAATATCACGCGGGTAATCCATGATGAACGTGGGTTGAATCAGGCGTTTTTCCACATATTCGCTGAATAAATGCTCCACCAATTTGCCCCATGTTTGACCGGGTTTGACACCTTTTTCATCCAATTTGCGGATTTGCGCTTCCAGTTCGGGTGCGGTGGGGTAGTCCATATAATCAATTTCGGTGAATTGGCGAATGGCTTCGCGCATGGTGATGCGTTTCCATGCGGGCGCAAGGTTAATCTGTTCACCTTTGAATGTGGCGACAGGGCTACCATTCACTTGCTCCGCCACATACGCCACCATGCGTTCTGTGATGTCCATCACATCATGATAATCGGCGTAGGCTTTATAAAATTCGACTTGGGTGAATTCTGGATTGTGCTTAAAGCTCACGCCTTCATTGCGGAAGTCGCGCCCAATTTCATAAACCGCATCAAAACCGCCCACGAGCAGGCGTTTGAGGTACAATTCAAAGCTGATGCGTAAATACAACATTTGGTCGAGTTGGTTATGATGTGTGGTGAATGGACGCGCCGCCGCCCCGCCATAAATCGGTTGTAAAATGGGTGTTTCGACCTCTAAGAAGCCTTCATCATCCAAGAAATTGCGGACAGATTTGACGATTTTGGCGCGTTTGATGAACACATCGCGCACATCTCGATTTACCGCTAAATCAGCGTAACGTTGGCGATAGCGGGTTTCTTTATCGGTGAACCCACCATGTTCGATGACGGTGCCGTCCTCTTGCACCTCTTGTTTGATGACGGGCAGGGGGCTGAGTGATTTTGCCAATAACACAAATTCACGCACACGGATGCTAATTTCGCCTGCTTGTGTCCGCATGAGTTGACCTGTGGCTTGGACGAAATCATCCATGTCAATCAATTTATCTTTCACACGGTTATAAACGGTTTCATCCATATCATTCACGCGCAAAAAGAGTTGAATCCGCCCCGATTCATCTTCAATGTGCATGAATGACACCTTGCCCTTGATGTTGGCACGGCGGATGCGTCCACAAACGGTCACAACGGGGGCATTTTCTGGTGCTTGACCATGTTCTTCATACGCCGTCATCAGGGTGATGGCTTGGGCGCAGGTATTGGTGCGTGTGGCGCGGGGCGGATAGAGAATCACACCCTGCGCTTCGAGGTCGCTGGCTTTTTGCCAACGGTCTTGTTCAACAACGTTTGTCGGTTGCCATACCATAATGTATGCTTTGTCCTTCTATTGAATGGCTTTGATTTTGAATACAAATTCACCATCAGGGGCTTTGTATTTGACTTTATCCCCCACTTTTGCGCCCATTAAGGCTTTGCCCAGTGGGCTTTCGACTGAAATTTTACCCTCACGCGGATTGGCTTCGGCAGAGCCGACCAAATGAAATGTTTCAACCTCTTTGGATGCTTGGTCTACCAGTGTGACCATTGCCCCAGGCACCACTCTATCACGTTTGCCTGTGTCTTCAATCAATAGGGCGCTACTGAGGATGGTTTCGAGGCGGACGATTTCGCCCTCCACAAAGGCTTGCTCATTTTTGGCATCCTCATATTCGGAATTTTCGGTCAAATCCCCGCCTTCTTCTAAGGATTGGCGCAACCGTTCCGCAATTTGGGGGCGGCGCACTTCAATGAGTTGTCTAAGGCGTTTTTCGAGGGCATCCATGCCTTCTTGGGTCAGATATTGGGGATTACTCATGAGTGAATTTCCTCTGATTCTTGTCTAAATCGTAAAAGACACAGCAATGCTGTGCCGAATTTGGCAAAATTAACGATATTACAAAAATGATATTTAATTTTGTGGCGCGTACTATAGCACGAAAGGCTATAGGTGTAAAGGCGATAAACCGTTAAATTTGTTTTAGCTCATCCCCTCAAACGATACCACAAAGCGCGTGCCTTTTTGCGATTCGCTTTCGACTATGATTTTACCTTTTAGCACATCTACCAAGCCATAGGCAATCGGAATGCCCAACCCACTGCCTTTATAAGCGCGTACCACTTCGTTATCAGAACGGAAGAACAATTCGCCTAATCTGCCCACTTCTTCGGGGGTCATGCCAACACCATTATCTTCAATTTCGACTACTAACCAATTGCCATCGGCTTTTGCCCGAACAACCACTTTACCCGTGCCTTCTGGGGAATAACGCAACGCATTTTCCACCAATTTAACGAACACGATTGCCATCAAATCGCCATCCACATTGAGCAGGGGTAGCCCTTGCGGAATTTCAAATCCCAATTGGCGGTTCAGTTCTTCTGCGAGTGGGCGCAATTTTTTCTCGATGACCATCGCAATATTTTTGAACATATCCATTTTTTGATTGACTTTGGTGATGCCACCGCGTAGCCGATTCATGATGCTCATATCTTCCAGCAGGGCTTCCATCCGTTTGGAATTGGAGCGCACGACTTGGAGCAACTGACTTTGCATCGGCGATAGTTCACCGCCCATTGCGGGATTATTGAGCAAATCGGAATAGCCTTTGATGGATGCGAGCGGATTTTTGAGGTCGTGAATGGCAACGCGCATAAATTCGGCGTTATCGTGCAAAACGGTTTCAATATCCCCACCCGGACGACGGCGCAAATCGGCAATCTCATCGTGATGTTCTTTTTCGGCTTGGATGATGGCGGCTTGAATCGCCTCAATTTGGCTGGGGAGGCGAATCGGGATAATATTGCCCACACGCGCATTTTCTAATAATTCGGCTAGTGCTTGTTTGGCTTCATCTAATGCGGACATTTTTGCTCCTAATCACTCTACAATTCGCCAAAAGCGTTCTGCAATGTCTCCATTGCCAATGAGTTTCATATGTGCCTCAACCTGATTTTTCATATCATTTAGAGTAGCCCAAAATGTGCTAATTTGCGACTGATAACACGCAATTGCACCGATTTTGGCTCGCATGGCACTTGGTTTGAGGGGTTGTATGACCGATTCTAATTTTCGTGGAAAATTTTGGATGGTCGCCTCACGTTTAGTTGCATCTTCACTATAAGGATAATCCTCATAAAACCAAATTTCAAAGGGCGGATGTTGGTCATGCAGATGAATCCCCGCATTCCGCACCAATTGATGGTCAACATGATTCCCAATCCCCAACGGCACATACACCGCTTTGATGAAGGTCTCGGTGGTCAGGTCGTCCAAGCGCAATTTTTCTTGGGCGGGGTCTGGTGGGTGAATATCCCCAAATAGCGATTCCCCTGTCTGATACAATGCCACCCCGTCATGGGTGCGATACACACAATCGGGGATGGTGATGACGGCGGTGATTGCCCCCAATGCGCGGGCGGCGAGTACATCCTCTTTTTTGCGGATTTCCACCGGGTTTTCGCCCACATCCCAACGGGTGTGCAATTCGTCAATCAAGGGGCTTTGGGGCAGGGGGTCGGGTGGATTGCCCCCCATGACGGTCATGATGGTGACATTATTGCCTTTCATGCTCAGTGAACGGATAAATCCGCCACAACTGAGGACGGCATCATCAAAATGAGGTGATAAAAACACGCGCATGATGCTTTATTCCTCTGGTGCAACCGCAATGCTAAAACTGAATGTACTGCCTTGTTGGGGTATACTGGTAATTTCAACGGGGCTTCCCATTTGTTCCACCAAACTGCGTGTAATCGAAAATCCCAAACCTGTACCCGGTTGTGAACGGGTGAAATTGTCATCGGCACGCCAGAATTTTGTACCCAGTTTGACGATTTGCTCTGCCGTAAGACCAATCCCCGTATCAATGACACTAAAGCGCACGCGCCCCTTATCTGGCGCAATTTTGAGGGTGATTGTGCCACCATCAGGCGTATATTTATAAGCATTGCTCACCAAATTGATGAGGACTTGCAACAGGCGATAATAATCTACCCATAAATCGGGCAGGGTATCGGGCATATCCATCACAAAAGTGTGATTTCGTTCTTTGATTTGGGGCATCGTCCCATCTTGAACGGCTTGCACCACATCCGCCACGCGCACACGGCGTTCTTCCATATAAAAGTGACCACTCTCGATACGGCTAATATCCGCCAAATCTTGCACCAAAATTTCCATGCGTGTCACCGTGTCACTGATGCGCTTGAGATAATTGACTTGACTTTCTTGTAATCCACCGAGCATGATGAGCAATTCGGCATAGCCTTTGATGCCCGTCATGGGTGATTTGAGGTCATGCGCCACAATCCCCACAAATTCACTTTTGGCTTTGTTGGCGGCTTGCACCCGTTCATATAACAAGGCGTTTTCGATGGCAACCGCCCCGCGTGCCAGAATGCGTTCTGCAAGGTCGGCTTGTTCTTCATTAAAAGGTTCATAGGGGCGTTCTAAAACCATAATTCCGCGCACCTCTTGGTCTTTTAGCGATGGCACGATAAGCGCGGCGTGGTGTTGATTCTCGCTGATGATGGGCAGGGTGCGTTTCATGCCGATGACCAATTCAATCGGCGGGAAGTTTTGCGAGAATGTGCCGATAAACACATCATCGGCTTTCATCCCATAATGAAAAACCGTATCGAAAACAGGCGGGTTGCCGATGAGCAAGGCAAAATGTCCGCGTTCTGCGCCAACCAATTTACATGCCCATTCGAGGGTGAATTGCACCGCTTTTTCGGCATCGAGTGTTTCATTGAGGAGCATATCCACACGGCGCAATTGACGCAATTGGTCTACGCGCTGGCTGAGGGCTTGGTCAGTTTCGCTGAATAAGAGGGCATTATCGAGTGCGATGGCGGCTTGTGAGGATAACGCATCCAATGCGGCGAGGTCGCTATCACGGAATAACCCCGCCAAAGCCCGACTATCCACATATACCACGCCGAATACTTGCCCCCGCGCCCGCAGGGGAGTTGCCATGATACTCCGTAGCGATTGCGCCACGATGCTGGCTTGACCTGCAAAACGCGGGTCTTCGGTGGCATTGGTGGTGAGGATGGGCTTGGCACTATCAATCACGATGTTACACACGGTGCGACTATACTTAAAATCACCACTATCCAAATTTTGTTGGTCAAAGTTGCGGGCGGCTTTGACTTGTAGGTTGCCATCATCATCGCGCAACATCAAAAAGCCACGCTCCGCGCCTGTGAGTTGAATAATCGCGTCCATCACTTGGTCTAATACGACTTGTAAATCGAGCGATGAGCCAAGCATCCGACTGACATTATATAGCGCCTCAAATTTTGAACTTTGTGATTGATGGGCTTGTTCTTCACCGACTCGTAACAACAAATTGTCGAGTTTATCAATTTGCTTATTAAAAAATGCCTCATCTACGCGACCTGCTTTGAGCTGGTTACGCAATAAATTCAGGTTATTTCGCATATTGGCAATTTCAATTTCCGTGATGCGGGTATTATTCTGGCTCATGAGCAATCCTAACCGTTTTATAATAACGACAATGCGCGGTCAATGGACAGCGGTCACAATGAGCGCGACGGGCGGTACAAATCTCGCGTCCCAAGCGGATGAGATGAAGATGAAAGGCATAATAGGCTTGGGGCGGGACGATGGCTTCCATAATGGGGTGGGCTTCATCGGCAGATGTTTTTTCGGATAAAAAGCCGATGCGCCCGCTCACCCGATGGATATGAGTATCTACGGGGAAGGCAGGACGATTGAAGGCAAAACACATCACAATGGCGGCTGTTTTGGGTCCAACACCGTCTATACTGGTGAGCCATGCTTTGGCTTCCTCTATCGGGACATCGGCTAAAAAGTCAATGTTATAATCACCGCGCTCAATAAAAATTTTACGGAGCGCGTTTTGGATGCGCGGGGCTTTTTGATTGGCTAACCCTGCGGGACGGATGGCATCCACCACATCCGAGGTTGGTGCATTGGCAACGGCTTCCCATGTGGGAAATGCCTGTTTGAGCAAGGCGAATCCTCTATCCCGATTGGCATCGGTGGTGCTTTGACTAAGGATACAACTCACCAATTCATCCATTGGGGATTGCCCCTGTTGCCAAATAATATCGCCATAAAAATCGTGGAGGATAGGAGCAATATCAGCATATTGCCTTTGCAAATAGGCTAAATCTTGCGCGGATAAATCCCGCAAGGCGCGATAATGTGGTGGAAGTGTATGTCCATCATTCATAATTACGATTCTATTCTGACTAAGCGTTACAAGCAAGCATTTCGTGAGAGTTGATTACACTTTTCCATCCAATAACAACGTATTCGTATCATTTTTGGCGGGCAAATGAAATTCGCCTGTGACATCATTCAATGTGAGTCTACACGCCTCTAACTTAAAAATGTTATAGGTATCATGCGGACAGCGCACTTCAAACCGACCATAGGCAATTTCACCCACGATTGGACGGCGACGTGCCGCCACATACACCCCCGCCGCATCTTGGTCTACGGCGATTCTCCAACCGAACACCCCATCTAGGCGCACAGTCATTTCTATCATGGGGCGTTCCCAACGGATGAGTTCCACTTCTGCCCCCGCGATATGCAAATAGAAGGTCATGTGCGGTTGAATGGCAAAATAATAGGTTTTGGTCTTTTGGGCAATATCGCGCACGGTATTCACGGCGCTGACCATTTGCCACAACCGATTAAGATGTTGCATTTTGCACCCCTTCTAACCAATCCGCGACTATTTTGGCGATTTGTTGAGGATGTTCCAGCCCAAGCATATGCCCTGCATTTTCGATGATGGCAAGTTGGGTATTGGGGATGTTATCCGCCAAATATTGCCCATATTTAAGCGGTGTCATTTTGTCGTGTGTGCCACTGATGACCAATGTGGGCGCGGTGATATTTTTGAGTTCAGCACGAATATCGAAGCCATTGCAGGCGGTATAATCGCCAAAAGTGACTTCTGGTGCGGTTTTGAGCAATTGTTCCCGCGTAATTTGTTTCATCTCATCGGTTACATCCGCACCCCATAGCCACCCCGCCAATAAATCGGCAACACCTGCGTAATCGGTCATGACACGATTCAGAATATCGGGGTGAACCGATAATTTTGCGCCTGTGCCGAATAAGATTAATCCCGCCACTTTATCGGGATAAGAGACGGCGATTTGTTGGGCAATGCCCCCGCCCATGCTATGACCCGCAAAAATGGCGCGTGGGAGTTGTAGCGCATCCACCAATGCCAGCACATCATCGGCATACTCTTTGATAGTTGTGCGGTGGGGTGGGGTGCTTTTGCCATGTGCGGGTAAATCGAGCGCAACCGCGTTGGCTTGGGGTAAACGCCGTAAGTCTGCTGACCAATCTAAGTGCGTCCCGCCTGCACCGTGTATAAAAATGACAGGAATATGCGTGGAATCGGCTTTGCGATGGTCTGCGATGAATATCTGACCGCGTGATGTGGTGATTAGGGGCATAATAACCTCATGGATAAAGGACTCTTCACTCTATTGTACCAAACAGCATTGACGAAGGCATGTTTTTGGGGCATCATTCACACCAATTTGCCCCAACATGGGCGGATAATTCGATAATTTGTAAGGACATGAACTTATCATGCCCTTGATATGGAGATTTTTATGACAGATACAACCGATAAAATGCACCAAGATTTTTCGCATCCCAAAACCCTTGTGCAATATTTACGCATTTATTTGACTGGGTTTGCGATGGGATGCGCCGATATTGTCCCTGGCGTGTCGGGCGGGACGATTGCCTTCATTTCTGGGATTTATGAGACGCTTATCAATGCCATTAAATCGTTCAATTTAGGTGCATTACGCAAGGCGCTCAAGTTTGATATTGGTGGGTTTATTGACCACACAGCGTTGCGGTTTCTCATCACCCTGTTAGTGGGAATTGGGACAGCGATTTTGCTCCTTGCCAATGTTTTGAGCGGATTGCTTGAAAACCAACCCACTTTTATCTTCGCGTTCTTCGCGGGTTTGATTTTCGCATCCATTTTGGCGATTGGGATTACCGTCAAGTGGTCTATAGATGCGATTATTGCGTTTGCGGTAGCGGCAGTTGCGGCTTTCGTCATTGTCAGTTTGCCTGCATTAGGCGATGGCGACCATAGCGCAATTACATTATTTTTGAGCGGGGCGGTTGCCATTTGTGCCATGATTTTACCCGGTATTTCGGGGTCATTCATTTTGCTCATCTTGGGGCAATATGAATATATTTTGAATGCTGTCAAAAATTTCCGCGACTTTGGTAATTTTATCGCGGTGGTTGTGCCTGTTGCGGTGGGGTGTATCATCGGGATTATGATTTTCTCCCGTGTGTTAAGTTGGACACTCAAAAATTATGGCAATATCACCATTGCTGTGTTGACGGGGTTTATGTTGGGGTCACTGAAAACCATTTGGGACCGAGCCGTTGAAGGTGTGCCGATTGTGAACCCAAGTGGCGCACTTGATGGTGGTCAAATTGTGTTGGTGGTGATACTCATTGCGGTCGGTTTTGTGTTGGTGAGCCTGATTGACCATATGCAATCGAGAAACAACCCTGTGATGCGCTTGGTGATGCCCAAAAAGCCAGCCGACCCGCAACCCGAAACCGCTTCTTAACGATAAATCAAAAACGGATGGCACATGACCATCCGTTTTTTTATTGGAGTGGGGGATGAATTACAAGCCAGCTTCTTTACGCAGAATTTCGGCTTTATCAATCCGTTCCCAAGGCACATTCAAGTCATCGCGCCCAAAGTGACCATATGCCGCCACTTGACGGTACATCGGACGGCGCAAATCCAAATCGCGGATGATGGCGGCGGGACGCATATCGAAATGTTTGCGGATGAGCGCCACAATCTTTTCATCTGCAATCACGCCTGTGCCGAAGGTTTCGACCGCCAGCGAGGTGGGGTGCGATACACCGATGGCATAGGATACTTGCAATTCAAAGCGTGTGGCAAGCCCTGCCGCGACAATATTTTTGGCGATATAACGTGCCATGTAAGCCGCGCTACGGTCAACTTTCGTGGGGTCTTTTCCGCTAAATGCACCGCCACCATGCCGAGCCACACCACCATAAGTATCTACGATGATTTTACGACCCGTCAAACCAGCGTCGCCCATTGGACCGCCCGTGACGAAACGTCCGGTTGGGTTGACAAAAATGCGCGTTTCGGCATCAATCAATTCGGCAGGGACGACCCGTTTGATGATGCGGTCAATAATGGTAGCACGGATTTCGGCTTGGCTCACTTCTGGCGCGTGTTGGGTGGAGACAACGATGGTATCTACCCGTTTGGGTTTGCCGTAGGCATATTCCACCGTGACTTGGCTTTTGGCATCGGGACGCAACCATTCAATTTCGCCACTTTTGCGGGCTTCGGTCAAACGGCGCACGAGTTTGTGCGAAAGGGCAATGGTGAGGGGCATATATTCGGGGGTTTCATCACAAGCAAACCCAATCATCATGCCTTGATCGCCCGCACCTGTCGCATCAATTTCGGCATCGCTCATCTCGCCCTGACGCACTTCAAGGGCTTTATCAACACCTTGTGCAATATCGGGGGATTGTTCTTTGATAGAAACCATCACCGCACATGTTTCGGCATCAAAGCCAAATTTACCGCGTGTGTAGCCGATATTGGTGACAGTTTCGCGCACCAATTTTTCAATATCCACATAAGCGCGGGTCGAAATTTCGCCAAAAACAAAGACAACGCCTGTGGTGGTGGATGTTTCACATGCCACCCGCGCCATTGGGTCTTGTTCCAAAATAGCATCGAGGACAGCATCTGAAATTTGGTCACACATCTTATCGGGATGCCCTTCGGACACCGATTCGGATGTATAGAAGTATTGCGGGGATGACATAAAACTGGAAGAACTACTCACTGCTTGCTCCTTGATATAAAATACAAAACGCCTCTTCAATGTAACAGGAAGAGGCGCGTTTAACGACATTACCGATTGTTCGCGCTCATCTTCCAGAGTTTCCTCTGATGGACTTAGCACCTACCCGATGCTTCGGGGGTTGCCGCGACTTCTTTGAGCCAGTTCTCTCTGTCGCTCTTGATGAGTGTACCATCTAAATTGTCGTGCAATGATAACATGCCCAACCGAATAAATCAATTGGGAGATTTTCTTAATGATGAAAATGATGGAGAAACGAAAACAAATTCATATGATTGTCGGTATCTATAAAATGGCTGACATACGACCCTAAAGGGTCTAGTACAGCCATTACACCTGTGCGTTTTCCCAACATCGTCCGCACAACATAGTGCAGACATCGGACGCAGGGTAAAAAGATTTCTGTGGCTGACATACGAGGCTGAAGCCTCTAGT
>JALONZ010000349.1 GCA_025454675.1 Anaerolineae bacterium
TTGTACATAAACCAGATACAGCGAGAATAGAAATGCGAATAACACAATCCCAAATGTGAACGAGGCTTAATTCCCCCCCACCAAGTCATGAGGGACCATCGGAATTGCGATGCCCCTCATTTTTGGTTGTTCATCATGATGATAGAAAAAGTTATTTGCTGTTGCTATGTTCGCGCAGAGTACGAGCAATAATATCATCTTGCATTTTGCGGTTATCGCGGCGGTTTTTCGCATTACGTCCACCACCCATAGAATCCTCTTTACCCATCGCCTTACGGAAAGCCATCGCCATAGAGGTAATTGTTTCTTCTTCCTCTTCATCAGGGGTGGCTTCATATGTTTCGGATGGGGCTTTCATGCTCAAATCAATTTGGCGTTTCTTGCGGTTGATTTTTAACACGCGCACTTGCACTTCTTGTTCGACCTTGACCACATCACCCGGATTTTTAACATAGCCATCTGCCAATTCAGATACATGCACCATACCAGGGCGTTCTGCGCCAATATCAACAAACACACCAAAGTTTTCAATCCGAACAACTTTGCCAGTGAGCATTTGACCTTCTTCAATGCTATCCCAGCTCATCGTTGGTTGTGGCACCATCGTCAGCGCAATGCGTCCGTTTTCAATTTTATAAACATAGACGGTGATTTTATCCCCAGCTTTCAGGACATCCCCAACACTTTTCACATCTGATTTGCCCAGTTGCGAAACATGCAACAAACCGTCTTGCCCAACACCAACATCTACAAATGCACCATAAATCTCGATGCGCTTCACAGTCCCTTGTAAAGACATCCCAACTTGTAATTCATTCATTGCCTTTGGGGTAGCGTCTTGACTCATTATCCCCGACTCCTTCTTCAAACTAAAATACAACGTTCCGATAAATTTGCCCTACGTTTAAGGGCATTAAAGGCAGATTCTCATACGAAAATCTGCCCATAAATGTTGTTTATACACTGCGTGATTAAATCAATCGCAGAAAATAACCGTGATTAGCTCTCTGGGGTGGCTTCTGCCGTTGGCATGGGGGTTAGTTCAAAGTCACTTTGCATATACTCGTTAAAGGTCTTAAAGCCGTCCCATGTGTGTAAATTGCTGGTCGTCAATAATTCTTCCATCAATGAAGCTGTCAAATAAGCAAACCCGACCACTTCGCTACGGTCACTAATTTGCCCATTTTCACCCTCAACAAACACATAAATCAGCATCGGAATGCTCGGATAGTAGACACTGATTAAGGCTTGGTCACTGCTCACCGTATCACCAATAATATAGCTCGGTTCGCCATGCTTTTCAATCACCTCGCCCAAACGGGTACGGGGTGTTGTTTGTGCAACAATGAAAGAGACCGTTCTACCATCTTCAGAGAACATCTGGCAACAATTATCACCATCTTTTTGCGCCCATGCCGCACCAATTTGTTTGGTTGCTTCATCGGTACGGGTTTGCAGGCTTGTGAGGGTCGGGTCATCGCGGATGACGGTCAACGCATCATTCCAACTGGTTTCACCAGGAATAATGCCACGCCAACAGGGTGCCACACAAGGTTCTTCACCAGAAACAAAGCTATCATCTTGTAATAAACGGTCGCTACGTAATTGGGGGGTTGGCGCACACGCCGCAATCAGGAACATTAAACCAACGAGGAGGAGGATATTCCGTAATTTCATATGATTTTCTCTCTTGATGCACAATGGTTAATCATGTGTGATTTTACTAACTAGATTTTGAGTAATAGCAGGATGTTTTCCTGATTGGGTTATCTAAAAATTTACAAAAGTATAGCGTACTTTAATCGTTCATGCTAGTCACAATTGGGAAATGGCTATTAAAAACAAAAAAGTCCTCATCTCAATATGAGGACTTTTTTGTGCTGAATGTGACAAATTAGGGTTGTGGCGTGGGTGGAAGTGGGCGTTCTATTTGCAATGCCAATGTATATGCGCCCGTTGTGCCACCATAAATTGCTCCGTAATGAGTCGCAAGGATGTAATAACGTCCTGTCGCCGCCAACGTCACCCGATTAATCGCAGAATTGCGTGTATCTGCGTTGGCATCATCATTCCGCGCAATTTCAACCTGATTCGGGTCAATCAAAAACACCAATGTATCGAGTGTTGGCGAACTAGCGGTCATGGTAATCGTCACAACATCGCCAACTTGACCATCAAACGCATACACATCAAATTTATTGCTAGGAGTAATGCTCCCCGTGAAGCTATTACCACCCAACATCACGATGGCTGTCCCTAATTCGGCTTGGTATGGCAAGGTTTCGCTACCACCAATAATCCCGCCCAAACTGGGTGTTGCAGTGCCATCCAAATTGATGTTGAAGCTGGTCACATAGCGTTCATTAAAACGGATTTGACTGGTTTCGGTGAAGATGAGTTCACCACCCACCACAATATACAAATTATAATTCACGGGGGTCGTATCGCCACATTCGCTTTGATACCAAATCTCGACCTCATACGCCCCAATATCGCGTGTGCCCTGGGGCCAATAAATATGATACACCGGTGGCGGGGCGAGGGTTGGTGAACAATTCCGATTGCCCGTAGCCGTTAATAACCCACCACTACGCACACTGGGGGTATCATCATATACCGAATCACCAAATGGGTCGCGCACCAGCAATTGCAAATCGGCGTTGGTGTTCCATGTGAGCGTCACCTCAATATCACCAGTTGGTAAATCGAGATTCACGGCGCGTTCAGGTGCTTCATCAGCAACCAAAATCGTATATGTTCCTTCCGTGCCACCCACATCTTTACCATACCGACTCGCAAAGACGGTATATGTGCCTGCCGACGGCAACCGTACCGACATCGCAGAATTGGTATCGGAGGGGCTATTCACATCGTCATTATCTGCGATGATGTTGCCCGTATTATCGAATAACAGCAACAACGTGTCCAGATTACCAACCACTCTGGTCATGCTAATATTAACCAATTGACCTGCTTCACCGCTGAAGGTATAAGTTTGATAATATTGGTCGCCAACAATCACCCCTTCAGTAGGGCTATTGAAAAAGAGTGGAATAGACGGCGCGGTGAGGATTTCTGTCGCGCCAATCGGCAACACGCGCGTATCTGTATATAAACCGCCATTGCTAATCGTTGCACTTCCATCTGGATTAATCGCAAAACTGGAAATATACACCGTTGCAATATCATTCACAGGAGGTTGCAATGACCCAGTAACAGGAGCTAAAGCCGTCCCGTTCACAGTCACATTCACCGTAAAATCAACAGGCACAGGCGCATCATTACACGCCTGGCGGTAATACACCAAAACTTCATAGCGCCCCGCAGAGAGTGACCCCCCGCGCCAAGATGCGGTTTCAGTGACGGGGGGCGTAGATAACACTTCACATAAGCCATTGGCATCCGCGCCAAACACCCCACTATCATTGGTGGAACGTGAATCCCAAAATAATGTGCCACCATTTGGCGCACGCACTTGCAAATTCAAATCATCTTGTGTATTCCATGTCAGCGACACATTGATGCCATTCGGCAATCCCACTTAAATCTCTCTCCAATGTTACTTTTGGTGCGCTAGGCGTTCGCCGGAAGTGCATGCCTCAATAAACATGGAATAATTGCATCCCTCGCGCGGAGAGCGAAAGTTTTTACTGTTGCTACTTTTGCTGGGCTGGGTAGTGTCGCTCGATGTAGCGATCAGCCGTCCTAGGAGTATGCAGGTGAAATCAGTTCTGCCGAATCAACCAGTACCCACTGTCCTGGATGATCTGTCGCCGCTCGCGCGTGTGGTATCCAGTCTAGTCAGCTTAGT
>JALONZ010000350.1 GCA_025454675.1 Anaerolineae bacterium
GCCCTATACCAATATCATCACCCGCCACACCACCGAAGGCGATATGGAAATCACCCTCACAGGCACATTAACCGATGGGTGTGCTGTGCCTGTGTATCGTGCCTATGAAGATTGGCAAAATGCGGAGTTTGTGGTGGTCGAAGCCTATACGGTGGTGAATATCGCGGCGGGTTGCGCTCAGGTCGAAACACCATACGAAATTAAAATGCGTGCGCCCGTGTTCAATAGTCTGGCGGTAAATGGGGTGAGTGTGCCATTTGACCCCGCCATGAATAAGGATGTGCAAGGCTTCTTTGAAGAAAACTTATCCATCACCGAAGCCACAGTCGAATGGGTAGAAGGACTCGCGCCCAATGTCAAAATCACCGTGTCGGGTGTGATGGGCGGGTGTGATGCGCCGATTCAGATTGTGCCACAACGCACAGGCGATAACACCTATGTGGTGAAAGTGGTGCAAGTGTTATCTTCAGACATCGCTTGCCCCATGATTGTGCGCGATTATACGCAAGAGGTGATGTTTGCGCCCGTGTTGATGGGTGATGCGCCGTTGCAATTCATCATCAATAACGAAATCGTCACCCCATAATTAAAATTATCCCCCTCCGCCAATCGGTGTTGAGGGGGATACACCTTATTTTTTAATACCCCTGTAATCTTCACCTTGTATCATCAAATTATGAACAAACAACAAACCATACTCATTGTAGACGATGAAGCGACCATCCGCGATGTGGTGAGGCGCTATTTAGAATTGGATGGATTCCGCGTATTAGAAGCCGAAAGTGGCACGCAAGCCCTGATGATTTTGCGTGAACAATCGGCTGATTTAATTTTGCTGGATATTATGCTCCCCGGTGTGGATGGCTTCACGATAACCCGTTCTGTCCGCCATTTGCCAGAATTTCAGGGCAATCATGCCACTATCCCCATCATCATGCTCACCTCACGCGGAGATGAAGCCGACCGCATTTTGGGGTTTGAACTGGGGGTGGATGATTATGTCGTCAAGCCGTTCAGCCCGCGCGAATTGGTGGCGCGGGTCAAAGCGGTTTTGCGCCGTGCCAGCACTGATAGCACCGACCTGACATCCAAACACCCCCTCACCTTTGCCGATTTGCACATAGACCCCGCCCGCCATCTGGTCACACTCAAAAATGAGCCGATTACGCTGACGGCAAAAGAATTTGATTTATTATGGATGTTCGCACATCATCCCGCCCAAGTGTTGACGCGCGAGCAACTCATCAATCAGGTTTGGGGATATGATTTTGATGGCGATGAAAGCACCGTCACCGTTCATATCCGTCGCTTGCGCGAAAAAATTGAACCCGACCCCACCACCCCATTTTATATTCACACCATAAGAGGCGTAGGTTATAAATTTGACCCGTCTGAATAAATATCCATTATTGATGTTAGGCGGGGCGATTGCGCTTGCCTTATGTGCCTCACTCCTCATTTTAATCCCCACATTGAACCCGCCCGCCCAAGATATTCAGTTATTGCTCCTGTATATGAGTGGCAGTAGCACCGTGACGGTTGGCGGGGTGTATATCTTTTATAAACGGCATTGGATTGGTCATCTGAACAGCCTGCGCTGGACATTATTGGTGATTATCCTCATCACGGTGGTGCTGATATTCGCCAATGTGTATTTCACCTTGCAATTGATGTATATCAGCCAGCACGATATGATGCTCACTACCGCCCTATTGGTGTTTGCAGGGATTTTGGCGTTCATCTCTGCCATGCTCATCGCCAGTTCGATTATTGAACGGATTCATCATCTCAATCATGCCAGCGAAAAATTGGCACATGGCGAATTGCACACCCGTGTGGATGTGCGCGGGAATGATGAATTGGCACAATTGGGGCAGATGTTTAATTATATGGCGAGCATGTTAGAAGAAACACATCATCAACAACGCCAACTGGAGCAAAGTCGGCGCGATTTAATCGCGTGGGCATCGCACGATTTACGCACGCCCCTCGCCGCCATCCGCGCCATGAATGAAGCGATGCTAGACGGTGTGGTGCAAGATGCCGATACCACGCGGCGCTATCGGCAACAAATTCATCAGGAATTACAACACCTCAGCCAATTGATTGATGACCTGTTCGATATGGCGCAACTGGATGCGGGGCATCTGATGCTCAATCGCAAACCCACCGCCCTATCAACCCTCATCATCACCGCCCTGACCAGCTTGAATGCACGCGCTCAACAAAAAAATATCACACTCCAAAGTCGTGTCCCAGATGATTTGCCATTAGTCAACATCGCGCCCGATAAAATTCAACGGGTACTGTCTAATTTGTTGGATAATGCCATTCATTACACCCCAACAGGCGGGACGGTATCGTTATCGGTCACACCCGAAAAAAACGGTGTGTCGGTGACAGTGCATAACACGGGGTCGGTGATTGCCAAAGACGATTTACCGCGCATTTTTGAGGCATTTTATCGCGGGGAACGCTCACGGAGCAAAGATAGTTCGGGGTATCGCGGGACGGGGTTGGGGTTGGCGATTGCACGCGGATTCATTGAAGCGCATGGGGGAAGCATTGCGGTGAAAAGTGATGAAACAACGGGAACATCATTTATTTTTAATCTCATGTAATCTCCGCGCAAGGTGCGCGTAAGCGGGCTGTTAGGTGTGGGGGATAGAGTTAGGGTATCTGGTACGCCAGATTTGACCTAACTATTTTAATAAGGAGCAAAAGTATCATGAATCGTATTTCGCGTTTGTTCGCACTCACCTTCGTCGTATTATTCGCCACCGCACTCGGATTTGCCACCACCCGCCAAGCCCCCGTCCAAGCCCAAGATGACATGATGACCCACACTTGTGATTCGACCCTCATCTTGTTGCTGTATATTGCCGAATATGATTATGGATTCAAATCCATGATGGATGTTTCGACATTTGAAAAAGGGCAATATGCACCATTATTTGAGATGATGATGGCTCAAATGGAAGAAGAAATGATGACAGAAGATGATATGATGGCAGAAATGACCGAAGAAGCCATGATGGATGATTTGAGTTATTATGGCTTTGATAATATTGAATCTATCCCTATCTCCGTAAATATTCCAGCGAAGGATCTGATGAAAAACAGTAATTCAATTTTGGATACGTACAATAACAAGATACAAGCATCGGAAAAAGATTTAAAAGAATGGACGGATAAGCATAGACAGAAAATTGATAACATGATACAAGAATTTAAAGATGAGGCGAATTGTCTTAACACAGAGATCCGAGTAATGAAGTTTGCTCGGGATTGTTTCAAAGAAGCTATGGAAAAGGAACCGACCAAAATGACGCTTTATAAATTTTATCCTATCGAATATGACGCTAACAAAGAATTAAGAGAGAAACATCTTAATATGTTTGGGTTGTCTTGGACTGGGAAGTACTCCCAGACCACTGGTTTTGAGATAACTTATTATGAAAAATAGTTTTACCCAGTTGTTCTTTAGGATAATTACTGCAGTGTACAAAAATTTCATACAAATCATTAAAATATTAATCTATTACTCGGATTAACAAAGATTTGAAGTATATGCATGTATAGTAATCTATATATTATAAAAGTAGGATTTGCAGTTGAAAAATAAAAAAATTAATCCGTACTTGTATTCGAAATTTTTTTTATTCGGATTCTAAACGACATCAACAAAAAACCATTCTAGAAGGTTACTTCACGTTACAACATCATAGATTAAAAAAAAAGTTCTTGTGATGACTGGTCAATGGGCTAGATTGGGACTGTAATGCACAGTACTTGTGTACCTAGAATCAA
>JALONZ010000351.1 GCA_025454675.1 Anaerolineae bacterium
CTCATCATCTGTTGTTGTTGGAGCAATTGTTGTTGCAATGCCGCCACTTCTGAACTTTGCCCACCCGGATTTGCCATTTGCCCAGCCAATTGTTGACCAAGCCCAAACCCAATGCCCGCCGATGCCAAATTGCCACCGCTTGTATTACTCGCCGCCGCCATCCCAATATCCAGCCGTTTTTGTGTTTCAAGGACATCTTTCCACACATCCAACGGCACAATATCGCGCAATTCTTCAATCGGAACAGTCACTGTATCAAATGGATTGGCTTCTAAGGCGCGGATTTTCATCCCAATTTCGGCAAATTTTTCGTTCACCTTCGCCAATAATGCGCCTTCAATTTCATCCAAAATGCCATTGGCTTCCATCAAATCTTGTGCGCCCGATTTGAGCAACAGGTTGTTAATTTCGCCCAGCAACATCGTTTGAATACGGTCTTTAACATCACGCATTGTTGTGAGTGCGCGGTTCACACCATATTTCTTGAGGAACATCATCGGGTCGGCAACCGATAAATCCATCACACCATGCGTCCGCAACAAGGTAATCCCCAAACCGGTATTCGTGCGGAGATAAATCGGCTTGGATGTCCCCCACCCCACTTGAGGCATATCACGCAAGTTGATAAAATACACATACGCCGTGAAGGGTGTCCGCCCACTGGTAGCAAGTCCAACTATACTGGATAAAATGGGTAAATTCGCTGTAGATAAGGTGTGTCGCCCAGGTCCAAACACATCTAAGGCTTGCCCCGCCCGCACAAATACCGCCGCTTGGCTTTCGTTCACAATCAACTGTGACCCAAACCGAAAATCGCCTTCGCGGTCTTGTGGCTCGCGCCAAACCAATTCATCATCAGCGACATTTACATGGTCAATTACATCAATAATACGTGGCATCAATCATTCTCCTTATACGGTTTTGCTTAAATTGGTCAACACTTCGTCACGCAAATCATATGCCTCAATCGCTTCACCAGCAAGGCTTTCTAAATCCCAAATGACCTGTTCCAAATTTTCTTTGCTCAAAATAGCTTGTTCAAGCGTATCTAACGCCACATCAAATTTATCGGCATAACCAATATGCGACTCATCAAACGCATAAATTTTTTCCAGTTCTTCCGCGCCAATTTTGATTTGCGCCCACATCCCATCATAACCGGGTGCTTGGGTGAAAATTTTATCCCGATACAATTGCATCTTACTTTTGGCGGAACGGGTACGGGGCATATATGACATACCACCATCCACATCCAATAGTAATTTTTCAAGCCGAATCAGTCGGTCAATTCGTTTATCCAATTCGCCCGCAATATACTCGCGCAACATCCTATCGGCAGTACGGCGTGCTTGCTTATCTTGATACCCCTTAAAACCGGGCAACCGCGCTATCAGGCGTTCAAACGAACCACGCTTGCTGACAATTTTTTCATATAAATCAGACATCCGCTTATAATCCTCTCAATTCAAGAAATATTCTGTGCCACAATATGGACATTGGACAGTCCCTTTACCCACCAATTGAATATCGCCACCACAATTTTTGCATTTTTGCAAATCGCGCAATTGCTTGGCATCCGCAGAAAACAACCTGCCATCTTTCCAATTCACATACCCACTAAACACCTGTAACCCAACCAATTGATGCACCATGTCGCGCACCATATCCACTTTGACACCCATTTCCAATGCCAAATCATTCACCCCAACCTCACCCCGACTTTTGACAATATCCAATAATTGGCGTTGTTTTTGCATCACCGATTCTTGTTGGGCATCTTGTCCACCTTTGATATACAAGAAAAACCCAAATCCGATGAGGGGGGCAACCACAATAAACGCCAGCCCCGCCCCTAACACAGTTCCCCCCATTGTGGCTTCTGGTTGACCAGACCGCACCGCGAGAAATAACCCCGCCATTGCCGCAATCCCCATGCCGATTATCATCAAAATAATTCCGACCAAACGTCCCTGATTCATCTAAAATCCTCTTTCTGAATGCCTATCAACCAAAACCAGCAGAACCACCGCCACTCGAACCGCCACCGCTAAAACCACCCCCACTCCAGCTTGAACCACCACTAGACCAACTACCACTAGACCCACTAGAAGCACTTTGCGGGCGACTGGTGAATGTTTTCGCCGCCGATTCTAACATGCCCGATAACCCCGCCGAGAGCGATTCTAATCCGCCTGATAACCCGCCAGCCATGCCTTCTAATCCGCCACCACCAGCACGAACAATATCCCCATAAACAACATCACCCGCGCTTGGCAACGGTGAACCCGCCTGATACCCACGCCCATAATACCCACCCCGATAGGTTGGATAATACCAAATTGGCGCGGGGACATTATCGAGTTCACTAAAACGGCGAATCCATGCCTTATCTACCCCAAATGCCACGGCATACGGTAAATATTGCTCAAATTTATCGGTTATCATATCGGCTTGGGCATACTTATCTAAATTTTGCAAATAACGGCGAAATGCTTCCCATTTTGCCGCTTCTTCTGCACCGAATTGCGTTTTGCGTGGCATAAAATTCCCACCAATCGAGAACGCCATTGCTACTACAAATAACGCGGCAGGAAAACATAAGAATGCGGATGTTAAATCAGATAAAAGGGTGATGCTCAGAGCCATTGCACCAATTGCCAATAAAAAGAATAGACCACCTAACCCTGCCGAATAGATATTGCGAATCGTATTCGGGTTGGCGCTCAGTAATTTTTCATCCACCAATGCTTCATACAAATCCCCCTGCAATTCGGGGATATATTGATAAAACTTATTCTGAAGCGATTTCATCGGCTTTTCAAGTTTGCCCCCAAAAATCCGCTTCACAATCGTCTTTTCAAATGAACGCAGGTCATCAGTCGGCTTATCTGTCCGTTTGAATGTAATTTCACTGCTGGATATTCCAAATAAACCTTTCTTGCGCTCTTCTTCAATGACGATATAACCCCGATGCGCCAAATCTATCACCGTAGACAACACATCCCGCAAATCCGCACGTTCATCAATCAATGTACCTACAACTGCAGGGGGCAAATTGCTGGGGGGGTCAGATAAATATTCTGGCACAATGCCAATTTTGGGGTCACGCCCTTTGCTATACCACAAGGCATATACACCCAACGGGGCGCTGATGCTTATCAACAATGAAACGGCTATTAAACCCAAATCAATCAGGGGTTTCTGCGTTTCTTCAAATTCACGTCGCGTATCAAATGAGGCTTGCCAACTGGCTTTACGCGCATTCGGGTCATGCGGATATTGCACCCGAATATCCAAATAATTATTCGCGCTAATCGTTTCGGTGGTGCTGGCGACCACCATCGTTGTATTCACCCGAATATCAGATGATGCGCCATAAGTTACAATCGGGTCTATGCCTTCTCTGGGGGCATATCCCAATGGCAAACGCACCGTCACCACACTACTGCCCACAGGGAAACCAAATTTTTCTTCTGGGACAGCTTGCCACCAAATCTGGTCTCCACCATCATATACCCGAATTGCCCCATCTACTGTGTATTCAATTTCAAAGACTTGTGAGGCATTGGTGATTGACCGTGTAAAATAATACACAACCGAAATACCCTCCTCTACATATTGAACACAATATGTACCGGGTGTCTCGCCGATACAACTTGGTCTGAGGGGTGTTCCCAATTCGGTAACACGTACATCGCGGATTTGTTCCAAATTATCAAGTGGAATCACCCGTGACCCAAAACGAAATGTGCCAGAAAACCGCACTTTTAATGTTTCGCGCACATCAAAAATATTATTGGTGGTATCTA
>JALONZ010000352.1 GCA_025454675.1 Anaerolineae bacterium
CAGCCCCTTTAGTGGGCTTCTAAGTCGAATAGGCGGATGCTTTAGCATCTGCCGAGAATGGATTATCCCTAATGCCAAAGATGTGGGTAAGGCATAGCCGCTTGGGAGAGGGGATTTAGGGGTGAGGTTATTTTCTTAAGTTGCTACGCATGGGGGATGCCCCTTATTCACCCCAACCACGCACATCGCTCAGTGTCTTAGCCGATTTTACGGCATCTCGAATGGCACTCGCCATCGCTTCGGCGGCAAATGCGCCCACCACACTCACATTTGCCTCAATTTCGCCCGTAGCTAGTCCAAAAATCGTATCCCCATCAAACATGGTATGCGCGGGACGTATGGATTGTGCCAACCCATTTTGCGCCATCTGTGCGATTTTATTCACACCCTCTTTATTCAGTTTGGCATTCGTCACCACAACCCCTATCACCGTGTTGCTGGATGCTGATGGTGTCATCCGCGCCATACCGCGCATCAGGTTCATCATCCCCATAAATGAGCCGTCTGGGTTACGAATCCCTGCAATGATATTGCCAGTTTCATCCACCACATCCCCAACAGCATTCACTGCGACCAACGCGCCAACCATCAGTTCCTCATCAATTTGGATGAGCGATGAGCCAAGCCCGCCCTTGCTGGCGAGCGCATTGCCCATCATCCCACCTACCCGACAGCCCATACCCGCACCGATATTGCCACTGGTTATAGGGGTAGTTGATGCCGATACACAGGCTTGATAGCCCATATCAGCATTTGGGCGAATGGTCGGGTCGCCCATATATAAATCCATCAAAATGGCGGTTGGCACAATTGGCACGACAAATGGCGGGACTGGATACCCTATCCCTTGTTCCTCGCAATAGCGCATAACCCCATCCGCAACCGATAACCCATAAGCACTCCCGCCTGATAGGGCAATCGCATGTACCTGTTCTACCATGTGCATGGGGCGCAATAAATCCGTTTCGCGCGTACCGGGTGCGCCCCCGCGTTGGTCTACCCCACCGATGGTATTCGGTGGGCATAAAATAACGGTGCATCCCGTCATCCCCGCCTCAGATGTGGCATGACCTACGCGAATCCCTTTGATGGCTGTAATTGTCTGGTTCATCGTATCATCCTTTCATGGTGCATAGGTCACAAGTAGAATAAAATCACCTGCATCGCGGTCATTATACCCTTTGATTTCAATCTGATATGATTGACCCGCCTCTAAATAAATACTTTCGAGGGTCGAATTAAAATCACCCAAAGCGCGGTCATCATTAACTTGCTCGTTTACTGTCAAAACAGTATCGAGCAAGCCATCAGGGTTATACACATCAATCGTATAATAAGCATCTTGTGGTGGGATAAAGGTATAATAGATGCGCGTAGCCAGTTCCAGTCTACCCTCAATTTTTTCATTCATGGGAATTTCACCCATAGATTCCCCAGTGAAGTTATACATGATTCTGAACCAATTGACTGCTTCATTCAATAAGACATCTTCATCAGTGAATAGTGTTTCTTCATTCACAGGCACACGTAAATTGGGGATAACACCACGCCCTTCAATGTTAATTTCGCCATTCGGACCCAAACCGCGTGTTACGGTAAAGCGAATCGTTTGACCTTCTGGCATCAAAAAGTCGTTCACGCCACCACCAAGCCCCATCGTGGGATATTGACCAACAATCACAGCACGATTTTTCATGCTCATCGCCCATGCGAATGTTTCACACGCACTGGCACAACCGGGTCCAATCAAAACCGCAACGGGTCCTGAATAACGTAATTCTTCGGGTGGCAATAATAACCTTTCCCCACCGCGCGGGTCAGAATAAAATTCACCCAAATCGGGATTATATGCCGCGCCACCGCCTAATGGATAAGACTCGGTGAAGAAATAGGATGCCATCGCATTGGCTAACCAAGCCCATCCCCCCCCATTTTCGCGCATATCTACAATCACGCCCTCAACACCATTTTCATTCAAATAGCGCATCATGCGTTCCCAAAGTTGGATGCTAAGGAGATTGTTATCGAAAAAGCCATAAATCTTGACATACACATAACCACTATCCAGCTGTTCATATTCCACTGGCAAGGTCAAATAACCATCTGGTTCATCAATGCCAATGCTGTCATAATACGAAAATGTAAGGCTGTCGGAATCGAATATGGTGGTCATATTAGCCGTCTGTGATTGATTGCTATCAGGATTCCGATATTCAAGTGTCACATCTGTATTCATGGGGAAACGCAACACATAGCGAACTTGTTCCAAACGGCGGTTGTGCGTTGTGCTGAAAGGTCCCGTCCATGGGACAACCGCATCTATTGCTTGTCCAATAGGCACACCATTTACTGATAAAATTTCTGCACCCCGTTCAATGCCAGCAAGGTCAGCAGATGTATTTGGCAACACCAAATTCACCAAAACACGCCCGTCATCAGTCTCACGAATCGCAAGCCCAAGACCACCTTCAGTCTCGTCCCAATAATAAGTGATTAAAGACCCGACAACCCCGCCAACATGACCATCTGGGACTTCCCATAAAAAGTCTCGGAGGGCAAATAAATAAGCAGTCGCATCACGGTTGCGTTCTGCATCTTCAAAACGTGGGTAATAGGCTTCATATAATGCGTCCCAATTAATGCCTTTATAGTCGGTGAAGGCGTATTCTTGGCGCATCATTTCGACCATCGCATCAAACGCATCTGTATAAGTCATACCCGAAAAATCTACCAATTCCGCGCCTTGTGGCTCAAGTAAATCTAAATTAGCCTCGCGGGAGCGGTCAAATGTGAATGGTGATGTGTCCAAATTGACGACTGTATAGCCCTGTGGCAAGCGCACCATCGGGTCATCGGGTGTGAATAACTTACCATCCGCGCCAAAATCACTTGGAAATGCTTGTTGGTCATCAGGCGCATACACCACAAACGCCCCACCCACAATTTCCGCATCATCATCAGGGTCGGTACTCACGCGCGTGGTTGCATACGCGGTTGACCATCCCCCACCGCTTAAATCACGTTCCTCTAAGAAGGGGTCGCCCCAAATATTTTCCCAATATGCCACCGCAAAAACTTGAATGCCACGTTCTTCAATGTCATTAAAATGCACATCACGATATTCGCCTTGTGGCTCAACGGGTAATGCGAGGCTATAGGTGAATGGGGATGTATAAAAATCGGATGTAATTTGTGCCAATGTCTGTGATTGGGGTGACATCACAAAATAACGATTTCTATCCACAAAGCCTGCTTGGTCTTCAAGAATAATAACAGGCATCGCTACCCCACTGGTAAAGAAGGGGTTGGTGTAGCTTAACATACCACGAATAACAACCGTGCCACCTTCATCATTAATGATTGGTGCGGGGGGGAGTTCAGATTGTGCCAAAGCAGAAATCGTAACGAATAACAAAATAGTGCAAGCCAGCCCAAATTTACGCCACATGCGCTATCCTTTCAAAAATATATCAAATTATAAGTTTCATTTTATAAGTATTTAATAGTGTGAGTCCAGTTTCTGATACTTGGAAGAGATCATATTCTTTTTTGAATTCTGTATCAAATCGTACATAGTAATCACCCACGAAATGATCTCCTTTGATACCTGTGGAATCTGGAGTTTGACCATTTCCGAATTTTTGCCATGCAAGCATACTCTTACAAATGGCGATGCCTCTATCATTGATGACTTGCGTTTTTATGACATCATATCCGTTGGCTTCCAATATTTTGCTACAAGACCATCCCAATAAAATATTGCGCATATGACCAAGGTGCAATGGTTTATTTGTATTGGGCGACG
>JALONZ010000353.1 GCA_025454675.1 Anaerolineae bacterium
GACCACCGCCGAAAAATTGGTGCAAAAATATCATGACCAACTCCGCGCCAAGATGGATGTTGTGCGTGCGGATACATCCAAAGTGAAAGATGTTGAACGCGAATTACAAACCCAATCTTTGGCACTCGATGGGCAGTTACTCAAGGCGAAACAAGATATTGATGCGGTGTTTGCGGGGATGAAATTGCGCGGACTCAGTTTTTTAGATGCCAATTTATCGGTACGGCGGATTGGGCGGGGTGTCAGCCGAGAAAAATTGCAAGCTGAATTTCAGGATGTGGTGATTGGGCGGTCATTGCGCGATATTAATGACGCGACCACCGGCTATATTAACGCAGTGGTTGACCAAAGTCGTGTATATTGGCGCGATGTGATTGACCGCTTGAACAAGGTCGTGGATTTGCTTAATCAAGAGGTGAGCGGATTGGACGCAGGCACATATGCTGAACAACGCGAAAGCCTAGAAGAGGCAATTCGCATGGCAGAGAGTGAATTGCGGTCATATTCAACTGGGCGTATGGTGGATGAGATTCAACAAGAATTTCAGACGAATATGAGTGGGTTCACGACCAGCATCGGTGCGACTGTATTCGGACTCATCGGTACGATTTTGAGCATTGCCGCGCCCGGTGTATCGCCTGTGATTTTGGCAACTGCGCCCGTGATGGGGATTGGTGGTCTATTGGCACTGCGCTACTATAACCGCATTACCCAAAAGACCAAATCGGATTTCATCACCCAATTAGAGGCGCTTAAAGCCAAATATGAGCGCGGTTTGAATGAACTTACCCAACGAGAACGGGCGCGACTTGGGCAATATGGGCAACAAGTCCTCACACCGATTTTTAGCCGATTAGATGCACTGTCCAAGCGATACGCAGAACAAGAATCGAATTTTGCGCGGTTTGAGGGGCGTGTTCAGACCTTGCATAAGGGGATTGAAGATGCTTGATTATCGTCTTGTTTAGGCGCTTGCCGTTTTTATGTAGGGGCTTGCCATGGCAAGCCCCTACGGGCGTTGGCTTATTACGGGGTGATGATTACTTTATTGCGTGGGGTCTTCCATATTGCCCATAAACAGGATGGTGTTGGTTTCGTTATCTAAAATGGCGAAGAAGAAGGGTCCGTCAATAAAAATTTCGACTGCGCCACCAGACCGCACACCCATCACCACAGCAGTGGCGGCGGCGGCTTCTGTGCCTTTCTCGGTCACATCAATGCGGGCTTGGTGCAAGGCATCGCTGATATACAGTTCTGGCGCACCCGACATCCCCGAAAAATCTGCTGTTGGGCTAAAGGCATCCACCACACCCAATTCGAGCAATACCTCTTTAACCGCAATGCCTGTTTCGATGCTAAATTTAGGCATGGTCAATTCGCCAAAACATCCATCCATATTATCCAGCACTTTTCTGAATAATTCACCTGTAAACTCTGCCAAGAAATCCTCATATGATTTGGGGTCGGGCATAATAATAACCATTGAAGCCGATTCGTCTGCATAGGGCAGTCGTACCGCAACATAATCAAAATTTTCATCACCACCTGTACAATCAAAAGCCGCCTCGACGACAGTCATCATCGGTGTGGTGACTTCATCATCAAATGTATAGAACGTCCCATCGGTGGTGGCACTACTATCAAATGGGAAAAGCCAATCTGCTTTGAATAGCAGGGCGTTGGTGATAACCAATCGGGTGAGGTTATCGAGTGTGCCTGCTGGGATGAGTTCGCTAATTTTGCCTTCGGTGACATTTGTGACCCATTGATTAATATCGGCAGTGGCTTGTTCTGGGGCATTGGCAAAATCTACCAAACGGAAGCCGTTGGAATAACTATTCAACATCAATTGTTGATAACCCGGTTCAAAATTAAAGGTGCGTTCTGCCCATAACGCATTTGCCACAACAATCCGACTGGTGCGGTCTGGGTTATTGAGTTGGATGGTGAGGGCAGAAAAGGCGCGATGTAATTCTTCTGGCGATAAATCCAGATGAAAGACATCCCGAATTTCTTGAGCAGTATTTTCCCGTGCGCCTGCCCAAGCCATCGCAAAGGCAGTTGATAAACTATATGGTGAAAAGACAAAATTCCCTTCTCCATAACTCATGACGGTTTGAAAGAAATCCAATGCGAATGCCATGTTTCCATCCACTAAGGCTTCGACCACCTCAGTCCCTGATTGCTCATTGGTTTTGGCTGATACGACAATTGAACTCATCATGAAAAAACTGAGGATGAGTATCAGCGATATAAATTTGTGATAATGGTATTTTTGCATGAATAGTTCTCCTCTAAAAAATTACCAGCCCTAACCATTTTTCTCTATTTTACTCCATTGCAATCAAGTTTACACATTTCAGACTATAAAAATTTTGATGCAAGTATAACGAATTGCAATAAACTACATGATTTACATTCAAATTTTATGAATCCGCTTGATTTTTTGGATAATGGGGTCAATATCAGCGGTACGCGAGTTAGCCTCACCAAATGGGTCACTGAATGTATTATCACCCAACAACGCATGAGCGATGTTGCCAATTCCCCGCGCCAAAATATCCGTATTATATCCACCTTCCAGCATAAAGATGATTTTACCATCACACCATTTTTGTGCCATACGAATCAGTTCTTTGTCCAAATGATGGTAGCCCTTCAAACTGAGTTGCATACTGGCAAGTGGGTCATCCCAATGAGCATCAAACCCCGCGCTGACGAGGATGAGTTGGGGCATGAAGCGTTCCCCCACCTTCCAGACGATTTGTTCATAAAATTGTTTGTAGGCTTCATCCCCATACCCACCAGGGATGGGGATATTCACCGTGTAACCTTCGCCCGCGCCAAGACCCGTCTCGTTGAATGAACCCGTTCCCGGATAGAGGGGAGATTGATGCGTTGAGACGAACAAGACGGTTTTATCCGCATAAAAAATATCTTGTGTGCCATTGCCATGATGCACATCATAATCCACAATCATCACGCGCTGGATGCCATATTGTTTTTGGGCATAACGCGCCGCGATAGCGATGTTATTGAAATAACAAAACCCCATCGCGCTATCAGCTATGGCATGATGCCCCGGTGGGCGTGTGATGACCAACGCATTATTCACACCATCCTTAAAAATGGCATCCACCGCGCAAATGCCCCCTCCCGCCGATAGTTTTGCGGTTTTGGGCGTATCGGGCAATACAACCGTATCTACAGTGTAACGAATGGCATAGCCTTGTCTTTCGGCTTCCATCACATCCGTTAGATAATCGGCGGTATGCACCATCAAAATCTGTTCATCGGTAGCGGGGGAGGGGGTATAGGCTTTCATGCGGGCAGATAAACCTGCCTCATTGAGCAGAGACCAAATGGCACGCATACGGTCTGGACGTTCTGGGTGACGGGGGACATCATGGTGAATATAATCGGGGTGGGTGATATAAGCAGTGGTCATTATCAATCCTTGTGAATACCAATCGGCATATCTTATTTTTGCAAAATACTATTTTAGTCTATAATCAGTGAACGGCAACATTACTATCAGCCATTTTGAGGAAAATTTGTATGCAATATGAACGCCTTGTGAATTGGGCGCAGGGGGTGTTACAAGAACGCCAACTGAGTCAGAAAACGGTTACGATTTGGGCATCGGTAGAATGTAGCAATCATATCGCCTTAAAACAGGTTAAAGCGGGGCGAAAATTACGCGGTAAAGCTCGTTATGAGGGTTATGAACAACTCGATTGCCCTGTGATTGTACAAATTAATGATTGTGGCTCGTTTAATAAAAAAATGGTACTCACATC
>JALONZ010000354.1 GCA_025454675.1 Anaerolineae bacterium
GTTATGGATAATTTTCGGGTCAGATTCGTTAATTTGCCCCGCCCGTAGCTAAAGCAAACGGGCTATTCGACTTTGTAGGGGCTTGCCATGGCAAGCCCCTACGGGCTAAAAATACGACCATGTGTGCGGTTTTAGCGCCTTTAGTGCGCTTACAGGGTTTTGCCTAGCTGGACGTTTTAACGTCTAGCGTAAAATCGGTATCCAATAAATCTATTTTGTGCCTCTTATCCATAACTCACGTTAAAATTGATTCGTGGGAGCATCCTTTAGGATGCTTTTACACACGCCATAGCCTGTGGCTTTGAGCCACAGGCAGAAAGATGTGGGTAAGGCATAGCCATTGCATGGAGAGGGTGAGGTCTCCCTTCCTCTACGAAGTGGGGGAAGGGTTGGGGATGGGGGTGCTTTTAAGGTGTTATCCATAACCCACGTTAGATTATGATATTATCACATCCTCATCGCGCGGCTTCACGCACTTTTTGGACGGCGGGCAATAATAAGCCGATCGTCACGGGCGCAGTTGGCGGATTCAACAGGCTCAATCCGGGTAATGGGCTGGTGGGACTCAGTGGCGCGATATTGACTTGCCAATCAAATTCGCATGACCACACACCATCATTCACCGAACACGCATCCCCTTCGGCGGGGACATAATCTGTCGCGCAGAACAGCGTACCCGCAACAGGCACACATTCGCCTGTATCGGCGGAACTAACCACCATCGGACGGCAAACAATATCGCCCAACACGTCCACACACACCAACGATACCGCATCCAATGCTTCCACCAAAATTTCGGCTTTGGCGCTGGTGATGACCACACAATCCTCTTCGGTGAGCGGCGCATCAGGATTGGCGATATTGGCGCAAACCAACACATCCAACTCATTCGGGATGGGCGCAGAGGGTTGTGTACCCGCCCCTCCCCCAACCACAATATCCACCAACGGCAAACCATCCGCATCATCCACACGAACAACACCGTTAATGGGGTCAATCACCACACCCGCGCGTTGTTCTGCGGGGCGATACGCCGCCAAAAGTCCTTGACCATCCGCCACGAATGATTCAATCAGAATCCAATCTTTATGACCACCAGCATTTTCATTCACACCATCGCCATTCAAATCCCCCGCCGCGATGAACACACCACCCGCATTTTCACTTTCGCCATCAATCCCATCTATCTTCAAATAAGCAGGCACAAGTGGCAATATCAACGGGGCTTGAATATCATCCCCACCGAACAAATTCGGCACGACAAAATCGCTACAATCACCGCCCAAACGGACGAATTTGGCAGATACCCAGCCTTCAACACCATTGTGCGATACCAAATACCACACGGGGTTTTCGGATACCCATTCAGGCTCGGCATATAACACGGGTACGGTTACACCCAACACGGGCGCGAGTTCATTAATGCCCAATGTGGTGAGAATTGGCGCTTCTTCGTTGGGGAATTGGCGCACATTCACCGCAAATAATCCCAACGGCGAGGCGACACATTCACCATCCAACGGCATGGGCGCGAGCGTTGGCGCGGGGGTTGGTTCTTCGGTGGGGGGTGTTTCTGTCACCACCACTGGCGGATTATTGCCACCTGTCCCTTGTGTTTCAACGGGCGCGGGGGTCGGTTCTGGTGTGACGGCTGGGCAACCGCGATTGACAGCCAAACCGAATTCATTTGGGCATAAATCGGCAGTGTTGGGGATACCATCACCATCATTATCATCCGTGCCGGGTTGTGCGTTGGAAACCCCTGCTAAAAAGACCATCATCATCAATGTTACGAGTAGTACGAGTTTTTTAGACATGTTGTTTTCTCCTTTGTGATTATATTGTATATGCAAATTGATAAAAAATTGTGTTTTATAGCATTATCCCCACCCCCTGCCCCCTCCCCATTGTATGGAGAGGGGGAACATCTCCCTTCCCCTATTTTATGGGGGAAGGGTTGGGGATGGGGGATATTTTTCAGCTCACGGCAAGCCGATAAAGCGCATATTATTCACCCCTTCCGATACATACCCTTCTACAATTTGCCCGTTCATCGGGAAGTTGATGCGCCACATGCGATGCCCCTTATGGCAGGTCGGACCGCCCACGATATTCACATAACTATTGCTGGGGATTTGGTGCGAGGGCAATTCATCGTGCAAGTTGGTACGGAGTGCCAATGTGCCACCCAAATCGAGGACATGCCCAACAATCCCAACCGATAACAATTGGCTCACCGCCATCGAGCAATCACCATCGCCAATATTTTGGCGGGGTGGCGCAACATTCCCCACCACAGGCGGAACAGGTGTATTCACAACGGGCGGCGCAACATTCAACACAGGCGGGACAGGTGTATTCACGACAGGCGGGGCAATATTGACGATGGGCGCAATCGGCGTATTCGTAGCAATGGGCGCAACAGCCACCCCACCTACCTGATTCACACCCGCCACTGGCGGAATAGGCGTGTTCGGTTGAGCCACATCTACGCCACCCACACTATCCACACCAATCAGGGGCGTGCCATCGGATACGGTGGGCATGGTGAACATCGCGCCGATGGGGGTCACATACACCACCTGAAACGTCGCATCGGTGCTGAAAACCGTGTTACCAACGGTGGGCGTGAAGGCTTCAAATTGCAACGTGTTGCTATATTTGATGTGTTTGGCATCGGTATCCACAATCAAAAAGCCGTCTGATGTGCCATACAAATATTCATAATCTGGCGCAAAGGGGATACTCTGACCACCGCCCGCAGGGATGAGATGCCACATGGTGGCGTATGGGTCTTGGCTGGCGCGGAAGGCGACCATCAAACCACTGGCAACCCATTTTGGCGATACTACCAGCGTATTCGATTGATTGAACACGGGCATTGGCGCATCAAAATGTCCAATCATCCCGCGAAACACACCTGTATTGTTCATCGGGTCGGGCATGGTATACGCGATTTGACCCGTTGCGCCCAGCACATCAAATTGGCGGATATTGGCGGGGATGCTGTTGAATTGCACCATATTGAGCGCGGGAATCCACGAAAATCCGACCATCTGCACATCTGGCTGAACGGGTCCGTTGGGGATGAAGCGCACATGCACGCGATATTGCCCCAAGCCTTCATCCACATCATATAACGAGACGAGTGGCAAATAACCCGCGGGGATATAACCTTGTGGCAGGCTGGCGCTATTCGATGCCAATTCGCCGACAGAATGACCGGTTGTCGCGTCAAACGCGATGACACGCCACGCCGATTCCGTCCGCAACCCCACCGCCACATAATTACTATTCAGCGTGAATGGGTTATGGTCGGTGGTGACGATGATTTCACCCGATTGGGCTTCGTGCGTTTGCAAAAATGCGCCCGCTTGCAGGTCATAAAATCCCAGACCATCGCGCCCATTGGTCAACATGCCGTGAATGACCATATAACGTCCGTTGGGTGAAATATAAAACGACACGCCATACCCCGCTTCGTTTGGCAATTTGGGGCGCGGGATGCTGGCTTGTTCCCCCACATGATTCACCCAATGCAGGGTATCATCATCCCGATTCCACACCACCGCATACCACGATGAGGCAGGCAGGTTGTTGCTGATGGCGCGGGCGGGTGATGCAAACCCCACCAGCGCAACGGTGATTAAACTGAGTGTAAAAACAATTTTGACGATAGTCATGTGTATCCTCCTTATCAGACACAACGTGTTTTGATGTTATGTCTTGAGCATACACAAAATAGCGCCTAGAAATCGCTTATTAAATGTGAATTTTCACCCAAATCACGCGACCAT
>JALONZ010000355.1 GCA_025454675.1 Anaerolineae bacterium
CCGACCACAATGGTGACGATTGCACCTATCAAGACTTCACGCGGGGAAAGGATATTTTGTTTGATGGTCATGCCTTGCCCTGCTTGTTTCAGTTCATCTGCCCCACGAATATAATCGAAATATTCATTGACCAGATTCGCACCTGTTTGGAGTGCCAATGTGCCAATCAGCGCCAAAATAAACGGGATAGGGCGAAAAGTATGGTTGCCTAATGCCACCGCACCCGCTAATAAAATGGGGACATAGGTGGCGGTGAATACGCGCGGACGGGTGGCTTTATACCACGCATGAAGTTTGGGCGAATTTGCGAGTAGTGAATTCATGTGATTAATTGCCTATCTGATTTGTCTAAAACACGTTACAATCTGAGGTGTTCTGGCTATATTAACACGAGAGGACTTGATTATGCAGAGTAATTCATTAACCCAGACATCTTTTTATGAGCATGGCAATACCATGTTTGCCGATACATTTTATTGCGCGGTGGGAATTGCAACAGGGACACTGGAAACTAAAGTCGCAAAACGGAATGATTATGGGGTGTGGGGATTAACAGTCATACTTTTTGATTATACAGACGGCATTTCACATCAGATTTTGGTGTTATCACCAACAGGGTACGGCGAATGGCAAGCGCAAATGGTGCGCCCAGAAGAAGATGTGATGGTGATTATGGCAGAGGCAAATCAACAATATATCATCGAAAGCGCATCCATGCGCCTTGTGATGACCATCCCCGAATTGACTTATTTAGAAGATGTTGCCATGCCAAATCACATTTTTGCGCGGGTACGCTTTAATTTTGACGTGGTATCGAAATAAAAAGCAAGGGGCTGTCTTATGCCCCTTGCGATTCCTTTGGAAACAGGCTTTTGATGGTGCGTCCTTGACGTTTCAAAAAGGCTTCTAAACCAATCTTATCAATCGTTTTGAATTCTTGTGCGGTGGCTTGAACGCGGACGAATTGCTTCATGCTTGGCACAAAAATGCGTTTGTTTTGCATATTCAATTTGAATTTACGCCGTGTCGCCTTGAGTGAGTGACTGCGGTTATTCCCAAACAAGGGTTTCTTTTGGGTAATATTACGTTTACCGGGCATGACCATAACCTCTTCTATGACAAAATTTAGGATATAAATCCTCATGTTTTGATGTGAATGGTAATGATACACCAAAGTTGTCCTCACGTCTAGTCGGGACGATATGCGCTTTTGCTAGGTTGTGTTAAAATGTGTAATGGCAGATTAGGTGTTAGCCGTATGTCCACCACAGATTACCCCTGTCCAATCTCGCTCACATCACGCGCAACATGGGCAAATTTGCCATCAGATAATCGCGTAAAGCACGCGGTTGGATGGTCTTTTGTTTGATGACCGCCTCTTCCAGTTTGATTTCATCCACTTTATACAATCCGCGTTTATGTTCTTCTATCGCTTGCGGAGAACGCCGATTCGGATTCACGGATGCCACTTTGCACACATAAAAATTCCAGCGCGTCATGAATAATTGCAACGCCAGATTCAAAATTTTGACTTCAACCCCTAATTCTGCTATGAGTGCATCGCGTAAAACCAATTTGTCATCTGCGCCATCAGGCACAACCGCATCCCCTGGCGCGACCCACATCGGCAATTCGCGCGGGCGTTGAGGCAGGCGTTTAATCAAAATCAGCGTGTGATTATCGGTGAGCAAAATGGCACGAACACGGCGTTTATCCGAAAAATACAGGTCAGACATGATTACACCCGCTTTTTGCCCCCACTGCCCAATGTATTTCGCATATCTTCTGCCCCTTCACGCATATGGCGATTGCGTTCAGTGGCAATGGTGGCATAAAACACCTCATCATACGCCCGATTTTTAATCACGACAGGCATCGGCACAGCATGACCCATGATGATGGCTTGTTGTTTGGTATCGAGTCGCGCCAACACTTCACGCAGGCTACTCGCGCCATTAATCCCATTCAGCACCGCCGAAATATCGCGCTCATTATCCAGTAATGCCGTCACCCGCGTCCCGATTTGACTCATCACTTCTTCGTCAATCCCACTTGGACGTTGGTCAACCACCAACAGCGTCACTTTATATTTCCGCAATTCCCGCGCAATGATGCCAAAAATCGTTTGGTCAGCGACCATCGGGTCTAAGAATTTATGCGCCTCTTCGATGACAATCATCAACTGAGGCGGTTCTAATGACGAATCACCCAGCGATTTTTCTACCCGTTGCACATATTCGGCATGAATCCGCCGCGATAAATAATTCGCCACCAACATATACGCATCCAACGCATTGCCATAACGCCCAAATTCCAACACGACACTGCGTTCTTGTTGGGTGATGAAGTGAATAATTTTTTCCACACTATCCGTCACAGGCTCACGGCTCAAAAATCCCCAGCGTTCAAACCGTTCCAAGCGCCGTTGCAACCCCGCCAGCGTCCCCGCCATGACATTGGTATGTTCGGTGATTTCGTCAATATCATCCACGCGCCCATCTAATAAACGCGCAATCCAATTGTCACCCCACCGTTTTTGTAGGGTATAACAGGCATCAATCATGGCATCAGTCAGGTTCATCGTGCCTTTAAGCATGGCAATATCTTCAGGGGTGATGTCGGCATAAGCAATTTTCACACTAAAATCATAAGGGGCATCGCGTCGACGACTGGATTCTTCATCCAGCGTGATAATGGTCACTTTGTCGGGGAATAATTGCTTTAACCCCTTCACACTATAGCCGTTTTCACTGGTGACTTGCCAACCATAATCATTGTGCATATCAAAAATCAGGTTCACCGCCGCTTTACGCGCAATCACACCCGATAGCAAAATCCGCGTTAGGAAACTTTTCCCCGTCCCCGATTTTCCGAATACCCCAACCGAGCGTTCCACCAATCGCTTGAGGTCGAGGTTAATTTGTGTTTGTTCCAATTCCAACGGCGCACCAATGTTGAAATGGCGCTCATCTTCCTGACCAAACACATCATTCACATCTTGTTCGCTGGCGTTATACACTTCTGTGAAGTGGTTAGGGATGGTTTTCACCGGTTTTGGCGCACCATCCACATCAATGCTCAACATGGGCGCGACATACAGCGTCCCATACGCAATTGTGCCACTATACACCGCCCGCAAAAAGTCATCCTGCATATTCGGCGGGTCGTTTTGGATGTTGGGCGTGGTGGTATTCAATTCAATATCGGTGAGCATACAGAAAAAGCGTTTTTCTGCGCCATGCACCACCACATACCGCCCCACCGCCAAATTTTCAACGGATTGGGCGCTTTCTAGTTTGACGATTAACCCCTTGCTCAGTGACCCACCGACCACAACCCCTAAACGGGTAGGCGGCGCAGATACAACAGGGTTGGATGAGGTGGATGTTTTGGTCTTGGGCGAATTTTGTTTATTCGCACTCTGCGGAAACCACTCCGCCATATTTTCTTTTTTATTGTTCATAGGCAAATTCAAATTATCCTCTAACGCTGATAAGTCTATTATAACGGAATAGAAAAAAGTTTCCAAACACAGATTTTTTTGGTATCATTCACACATGAGGAATAAACCATGAACATCACCCGCGAAATAATCAGCAACCAATTATTCGCTTACCTAAACCAAGATTTATCACGCGCCGAATTAGTCAATTGGGCAGAAAACACCTTTATTGACGACATCCTCTCCCCAGATGAGGATATTCCTCTGCTCAATGATATTCTGATGTATTTGGCTGGTGCGGATACGGCACAATTCCCGCTCACATGGGAAATATGCGCCAAATTCATGGAACAA
>JALONZ010000356.1 GCA_025454675.1 Anaerolineae bacterium
TTTATAACATATCTGCTTCTCAATATCATCCAGCATCACCGCCACCGAATCATAATCGGGCGGACCGCCCACCGCCAACGGTTCATCAGGATACATCACCGCATCATGATGAAAGGCGCGTATTTGCACATCCACAAGGGCTTGTGCATCATCGGCTGTGGCTTTTTCAAATTGAATATTCATTTGATATACCCCCCTATGGGCTGATACCCGCGCACATAATCCACCAATAACTTTTTAGGGAACGTTTGCGGGGTGTGCGGTTCAATCGGCAATTCATAAATATTCAACATAAATTGCATGGGGTAATGCGCGGATTGGTGAATGGTGCGGACTTTTTGGTTATCCAAATACACATCAATATGCGTGGGTGTCCACTCAACCGCGTAAATGTGATAATAAGCGGGGTCTATCGGGAAGGTATCATAATAAAATTCTTCCGTCAGGCTTTCATCACCCCACGGATGCACGCCATAATTCACCTGTGCGGATGTGGGGGTGATATGCGCCCCAAAAATTTCAAAAATGGCAATTTCGCCCGATTTTTCGGGGGTGTCCTCATAGCCAATCATCCACAACGCGACCACATTGCGATGCGTGATGCCTGTGGCTTTGGCGCGAATTTCAAAATAACCATATTGCGGGGTATACAGTTGCACATTCTCTTGCGCCTCACGCACAAGTAGGTCTTTGCTAAACCGATGTTGCCCAAATGGACTGCCCACAGCGCCCGCGTATAATCCCGTTTGGATGGAGGATACAATCACATCACCGTTAAATTCAGGACACCAAGGGCGCTGATTTTCGGTGATTTGCAACACCAAATTGCTCGGCTCGAAGGTGTATTGTGGGCGCGATGCCTCGCGGGAACTCCATTGTGGCAGGTATAAAGGAAGCCATTTGCTTGTATCCAGCGTATCAGATTCAAATTCATCGTGAAATTCTAATTCATAACCCGCTTTTTGGAGTGGGTTGGCGGGAAAATCGGCATGAAGGGTCATGGGTTGTCCTTTTTTGGTGGTTGATATAGGGCTATTTTACTGATAAATCGGGCAGGCGCTAGGTGTATCCTATTCGACATTAGGGCTTACGCATGAAACATTATGACATCAAAATCGGTTAAATTCGCTCATTTTTATCGCCAGATGCTAAAGCACAATACCGTTAAGATAAGGAGATGGATAGGCGAAAAGAGCAGGTTGGCTTAGGCGGATTGAGGTGGTGGGGTTGTTTACGCAAAAACTTGGATAGTCGCCGTTTAACGACACGCGGGTTGAACCGTAATCGTCGCTCGGGATAACGATATTGGCGAATCCAAGCAAATAGACAGGCAAATAAGTGCGGATGATAATCGATTGGGAAGAGTTGAAAATACCCTATCCAATCGGTCATCACCTGCAAGGTAAAGGTGAAACTCAAGCGGTCAGGGTCAAGATGATAGACTTGAGCGGTTTGAAATATCAGTACCCGTACGACATAATGAGCTAAAAGCATGGCATAGAACTCTTGCAAAACCCCCAGCGGTTTTTTTGAACGAAAGGGGCGATTAGGATAGCGTTGATGGGTATCAATTTCATCAATGGTTAATTCAATCTCCCAGCGTTCATGATACAGTTCAATCAAGTCAATGGCAGGATAAACAAGCGGGTCAAGCAAAGTGGTGATTAAGCGTTTACATGTGCGATGATGCGGCGATGCAGGGTCTTGAATCCAATAGTCAATAACCCGAACTAACACGGGTGAAGCGGAGGTACAACGACTTTTGTTGGTGGGATACATCCAAGACAAATATGTTCCATCGTCTAAAAATTGGCATGGCTTATGCTTAGAACTGGTATTTGCAGGAGCTAAAACATGGCTTTCGACACACGAAATACGGCTTATGAAGTCAAAACTGGTTAACCCAGCATCAAACATGACTAACATATTGGGTCGAATTGAGCGTAGCAACCGCCATGCCAGCGTGGTTTCAGCGCAGTTTCGCGGTGCAATAGCGGCATCAAAAATGGCATGAGTGCCTGCCTCGCATAAATAAGCGATACGACAAGATGGGTAAGCATCAGCACGATATTGATTATACGACCTACCAAAATAAGCGTCATTGGCAGGGGTATCAGCAACGGTTTCGGTTGTGCCATCCAGACAGACAAGACGCAATCCGAAACGAAAGGCATAGGCATTGTCGGTTGTGACTAATGGTTGGCACAGGGTTTTGAAAGCCTGTTCAAATGGCTTTGCACCTAAGCGATAGCGTGCTTGTGAGATAGCACTGGGGGATGGTAAGTGAATCGCGTTAGGGTCGCCAAATAGACTTGAGACTTGAATAAGGCGACATAGCACGGAGGGAATGGAGCGGTTGGTGAACCATGACATGGCGATACATAACCAAAAAACCAGCATAGCGGGCAAATCACGCTGGCGTTGCTCATGACAGTGATGACGTGTCAAGAGGTCTTGAATGAGGTCGGGAGAAATAACAGCTTCTGCAATTTTGAGGCACGATTCAGGTGAATCCGTTTCAAGTGATGGTGTATAATCCATGATAGTAGTTCTTTCTAGCGCATGTTTTTTGGAAAAAATCATTATGCTATAAGAACTACTTTTTCGCTAACTTAACGGTATTGGGCTCAAGCCTCTGGCTAAAAGCACTCTGTAAAAGCACCCTGAAGGGTGCTTGTCTATCCAAACAGGTGGTTAAAAAACCAAACCACCCCTCAAAATTGGCAGAACAGCCTGCTTCAGCAGGCTTCGCAGATGTTAGGCAGGTGCTTTAGCGCCTGCCGTAAAGCAAATGAACGAATTAGCAATCAAGGTTATGCGAATATACTGACTAGGTAACATATATGTTACATACAGAATATAAGTTCCGTGATATTTGACATGGGTAAACCTAGCCTTTTGTCGTGTTGTATTTTTGTATGGGATGTGTTAAAAAAGTGAGTGGAATCAACAAATTCACTGGAGGGGTGAAATAAAAACCACCCGCAAAACTGAATAGGATGTAACAAACTATGGAACTAGGCGAAATTTTACGCATTAACTTGCTCTCGCCAATGGTGCTGGCATTTGTGCTGGGCATCATCGCCACCCTTGTTCAAAGTGACCTCGACATCCCCGAACAAGTTTATAAGTTGCTCACCGTTTATCTGCTATTCTCAATTGGTCTCAAAGGCGGTTTCGACCTCGCACGCTCCCCATTGACCAATTTTTGGGGCGCGGCAATTATCGCGGTCGGCATGGGCGCGGGTATATCTGCCATGGGCTACCTGATTTTACGCAAATTAGGCAAATTGAGCGTGTCGGATGCGGCGGCGATTGCCCTGCATTATAGCGCGGTTTCATCCGTCACCCTCAGTGCCATCATCACCTTGCTCAATAGCCTGAATGAGCCATTTGAAGGCTTTATGCCCACCATGTACACCTTCATGGAACTACCCGGTATTGCAATGGCGCTGTATATCGCCACCTCGCGCTTGGGCAATGCAGGCAGTATGACCCAATGGCAAGTATTGCGCTCGGCATTGAGCGGGAAAGGCTTTTTATTGCTCGGTGGCGGGGTCATCATTGGTCTGATTTCTGGTGAACAAGGTTATGCAAGCGTGTCGCCGTTCTTTGTGGATTTATTCCCAGGTATGCTGTCGCTATTTTTGCTAGAAATGGGGATGGGTGTGGGCAAGCAAATCAGATTTTTGCGCCAAATGCCCCTATTTTTGGTGGGATTCGCCATCATCATGCCCATGATTCATGCCATCATCACCATTTTACTGTGTCAGATGGTGGGGCTTTCGATGGGGGG
>JALONZ010000357.1 GCA_025454675.1 Anaerolineae bacterium
ACATCCACCGCATGAAGCCCTGTGGACGGCTCATCCAAAATATACAACGTCTGACCAGTCGCCCGTTTCGATAGCTCACGACTCAATTTCACCCGTTGCGCTTCGCCACCACTCAATGTTGTCGCAGGTTGCCCAATACGAATATATCCCAATCCAACCGCGTCTAATGTGACTAATTTAGAGGCTATCGCGGGGAAATTCTCGAAGAATGTCACCCCCTCATGCACGGTCATACTCAGGACATCCGCAATGCTTTTACCCTTATAATGGACTTGCAATGTCTCGCGGTTATAGCGTGTACCCTTACAGACCTCACAATCAATATAAATATCAGGCAAAAATTGCATCTCAATCTTAATTTGTCCCTGACCCTGACAATTTTCGCACCGCCCCCCCTTCACATTAAAACTAAATCGCCCTGGTCCATACCCCCGAATTTTACTCTCTGGCAATTCAGCAAATAAATTACGGATATTGTCGAACATCTTGGTATAGGTGGCGGGGTTACTACGCGGTGTTCGCCCGATGGGACTTTGGTCAATATTGATGATTTTATCAATATGTTCAATCCCTTCAATGCCATCATGCACACCCGGACGTTCCCGACTGCCATTCATCACCTGCGACAATTTTTTATACAAAATATCCACCACCAGCGTACTTTTGCCACTGCCGCTCACACCAGTGACACAAGTCAATTTGCCCAGTGGAATTTGCACATCCAAATTTCGCAAATTGTTTTCTCGCGCCCCGCGTATGGTGATGAATTTACCATTCCCCTCGCGCCGTTTTTCGGGCAAGGGAATTGAGAACCGACCCGATAAATAATTCCCTGTTGGGCTATCATGATTCTGCATCACCTCTTCGGGTGTACCTTGTGCCACAATATGCCCACCAAATTCGCCCGCACCCGGTCCCAAATCGAGTAGCCAATCGGCACAGCGCATCGTTTCTTCATCATGCTCAACGACCAAAACCGTATTCCCCAAATCGCGCAAGCCGATGAGTGTTGTAATCAACCGCGCATTATCGCGTTGATGCAACCCAATAGATGGCTCATCCAACACATACAACACCCCTGTCAATCGGCTACCAATTTGTGTCGCAAGCCGAATCCGTTGCGCCTCACCCCCGCTCAACGTCCCTGCCGACCGCCCTAGTGATAAATACCCAAGCCCTACATCATTCAAAAAGCGCACTCGCTCGGCAATTTCTTTCAGGATTTGATGCCCAATCTGCATCGCTTTTGTGTCTAATAACGGCACATGACCATCATCCCCGCGCAACCCGCTCACCCATCCAACCAATTCACCAACGGGAAGCGCCGTCACTTCGTTAATGCGTTTATCCGCCACCGTCACCGCTAAGGCTTCTGGGCGTAACCGATGCCCATTGCAAACCGCGCACGGTGTTTGTGTCATATATTGTTGCAAATATTCGCGCATTTCATCTGAATTTGTCTCACGATAGCGACGATTCAAATTGGGGATGACACCCTCAAAATTCGCTTGATGAATCCGTGTATCCCCATAGCGATTTTGATAGGTGACAGGGATTTTTTTGTTATTCGTGCCATACAACAGCACATTTTGTTTTTCAACTTCAATCGTATGCCACGGCATATCTATGGGGATATTGAAATACGCGCAAACCGACTTCACAATCGTTGTCGTCCAGCCATCATCATCCCAATTCCAGCCACTGGCTTGAATCGCTCCTTGCGCGATGCTCAATTCTTGATTCGGGACGATGCTAAACGGGTCAAATTCCAGCTTAAATCCAAGTCCCTGACATTCTGGACATGCGCCACGCGGTGTATTGAAACTGAAACTACTCGGTTCAATTTCGGGGATGCTCCCATGACCATTTACACATGCCAATAATTCGCTAAATAATGTATCTTGTGGCGTATCAGTCGTCACATCATTGATGATGACAATCCCCTCGCCCAATTTGAGCGCCGTCTCAATCGAATCCGTGAGGCGTGTGGTCGCACTTTTGGCATCGTCCGATTCTTTATCCTCATAATGCCGAATCACCAAACGGTCTACAATCACTTCAATGTTGTGAATGACATAACGGTCTAGGCTGATATTATCGCCCAAATCACGGACTTCACCATCAGCACGAATCCGTGTGAACCCGCCCTGCCGTAATTCATCCAATGCCTTTTGATGATTGCCCTTTTTATTCTTGATGACAGGCGCAAGGATTTGAATCCGTGTGCCATCTGCCATTTTTTGTACCGCCTCAACAATTTGCTGGGCGCTTTGTGCTTTCACTTCTTCACCGCACACCGGACAATGTGGCGTACCCACCCGCGCATATAACAACCGCAGATAATCATAAATCTCGGTCACAGTCCCAACAGTAGAACGTGGATTTTGACTCACACCCTTTTGGTCAATCGAAACAGCAGGGCTTAACCCTTCAATCTGGTCAACATCCGGTTTTTCCATCTGACCCAAAAATTGACGTGCATATGCGCTTAGGCTTTCCACATACCGCCGTTGCCCCTCCGCAAAAATCGTATCGAATGCGAGGGATGATTTGCCAGACCCCGATAGCCCACTGATAACAACCAACTTATTACGCGGAATTTCGACATCAATATTTTTGAGGTTATGCTCACGCGCCCCTCGCACCACAATTTTATCTTGCATAGGTGTTGTTTCCTGCTGAAGGTAATGACATTTGTGCTAGGATTTTAGCGTATCACCAACATAAAATATTGGCAATAGAACACCCCATGAAAGATTGATAAAGAGTCACAATACAACAATAATGATGACAATGGATGATTTTGGCGAATCGGATAATCGAGGCTAAGCTGGTCTGTCGGGGCGCAACATGTTGCGCCCCGACAGTTTTACAACAAATGGGTTAGTTGGTCAATTTTGCCAATATATCTTTAATCTGATTGATATGTTGGCGATTATGCCCACCTGTGATGTCGCCCATTTGGAAATTTGACCACCACAAAATATATGGACGGTCAAATTTTTCATCCTCAAAGGCGCGGATGATGGCAACATTTTCAACATAAGCGCGTTTGAGTTCATTCATGAGTCCTGCCGTCCCACCATATGACCTCACCACCGCATTCACACGCGCATTCGCATTGCCACTATACGTATGAATTTCTGGCGCTTGCACATACCCACCCAAAAATTCTTGCGTGTTACGTTCAGTGAGGATGAGGTGCGCCAAAACTTGATTCACACTCCATTCGCCTTCGGCGGCTGGTGTATTGGTGGTTTCATCTGATAAACCAGCTACCAAACCACTCAATTCCTCATACAATTTGGCATATTCGCCTTCAATACGATTCGCCAATTCAACAAAATTATTCACCGATGGGGGCAAAGGATACCCCGAAAGGGTCAAGGTGACACTATGTTTTTCAGCGCCCCGATAAAACTTAATTTCAGCCGAATCACCGGGCTTCAGACCTGCAAAATTACCAGCAAGTGGTGTGTTGTTCGCAACAGGCAAGCCATTCGCCTCAACCACCAAATCACCCGCAATTAATCCTGCTTTTTCTGCACCGAGACCGGGTATGGTGTTGGCGACCAATAACCCTTCATTCACAGGCAAGCCAAATCGTTTAGCGGCTTTTTCATCCATATTATCGGGATAAATGCCAATCAAAATGCGCCCTGTGATACGCGCATCCTCGCCTGTGGTCAGCGTGGCATACAGCGTATCAAACCCACCTTCCCAACCTTGCTGAAAATCGGATTCTTTGGCGTGCGCGGGGATATTCTCATGTGTCACCGTCACTTTTGTGCCACCA